>CADBQF010000139.1 GCA_902796705.1 Ruminococcus flavefaciens | reverse complement strand
TGCTCTTGATGGAGACATCATAATGGGTATGGCAGGCTGCTCGGAAGATGCGCCCCATTGGCAGCAGATCGGAATTGATGTTTTGCCGCAATACCGTTCAAGAGGGATCGGTTCCTTCCTTGTGAATGCATTAACAAACAAGATCATTGAAATGGGAGATATTCCGTTCTATGGTACTGCTGCTGCAAACATTCAGTCTCAGAATATTGCGATCAAATGCGGATTTAAACCGGCGTGGGCAGAGACTGAAGCTGTTAAGATCGAATAAGGTACCGGACTCTATAACTCACCCCAGCAGCTTTCCTTCATATCGGCCGTTTTCAATTTTGAAAAAGAACTCGCTGAAACTGTCGGTCTCGAATATCTGCATAAGTTCCTTCATATTCCAGATCAGATTTGCATTGCCTATCTCGCTTCTGTCAAGCCAGAAAACGCGGCCTTCCTCGGAGCTTTTCAGTTCGCCTTCAAACTGATCGGTCTTGTAGAGAAGAACGATATACCTTGTGCCGTCCTCCAGTATCCAGTCCTTGAAACCACAGGGCTGAGGGTTATATATCGTAAGCCCTGTTTCCTCCTTCATCTCACGTATCACGGAATCCAGCAGTGATTCATCAGCTTCAACGTGACCTCCCGGGAATACCAGTCCGCCTTTGTATTTCTCTTTAAGTCCCTGTTTCTCCTGTACAAGTACACGCTTATCGTCGTAGATAAGGCACATATTCGTAAGCTCAATTTTGGATGATCTGTCCATTATCAATCTCCCCTTTACTTATTGTAATACTATTATACAACAGCTTTCCGTAAAATACAAGGGGGGATGTCGTTTTCCGATTGCATAAAAATAACGGCAGGGAGTGTTTGGTGCTCCTTGCCGTGAGTTTGTCAAAAAAAGTATGTTTTCAGGAGGGCGTACTGTGGATCCGCCCCTCCCCTGCCCCCTTCCGCACGCGGAGAGGATTTTTTCTTGTGGCGGCTTCGCTCCCACCCCCCAAAAAAGAGTATGAAGCAGGACACGGGATCGCAGAGCCGTCCGGGTCTGCGGAGTCAGGGGCACAGGCCATCATTTCAGGGATACTGCATCATCACACAGTAATTCCAAACTTAGTGCCCGACTCCCCAAGAAACAGCACCCTGCCGCCCTTTGGCATGGGGATCACATCACCTGCGTCTTTCACATGAGAGGTGTATATCGGCTCATCGAATTTGTTGAACACGATAACAGCACTGTTTTCAGGTCGTGTCACGGTAACGGGAGTGTTGGCGATGCTGTCGGAAATGGTGTACCACTTTGCATTGTCTGTCATTTCGATCGTCTTGATTGACGCATCAAATGCCGGAATGTCATCCGCAAAAATATATTCCGTGCCAAATGAAGTTTTTATCGTCTGCCTGCCGTTTTCATCGCTGTCGAGCGTCATGTTGAGAAGATCTCTGCTCGATGAGGAGGGGATATCCTTCGGCGAAATAAGATGCTTGCTGTCTATGATCTTCAGCAGGTAATCCAGACCGTTGCCCCTGAGGAAGGCATAACCCTGCAGCTCCTTGACAACTCGGAGCTGTGCGATAGCAGCGCCCTCATAATTGATCGATGAATACTTATCTCCCACAAGCAGGAGCTTCTTTCCGTCAAGTGCGCGAAGGCTGTTCAAAGCATCATCGTCGCCAGCGTTTTCCTCGATCATCTGTCCCGCATAAGTCTTTACATCATATGAACCAAGCCCCGGATAGAACAGGCCACCCGATACTTTCATATATATTCCGTCGGTGTTCTTTTCAAAGGACAGCCGGCTGCTGCCCTCTGCGGCAAGGCGTTTGTCAAAGCCGCTGTCCTCGACCTCGTAGGCAAGCTCCGCAAAATCACCGTCTGCGGTATAGATGTAGTCAGTGTATGTTGTCTTGCGAGAGGTGATCTTTTCCATGTGGAGATATTTGTTTTCCGGGAATGTCACTTTGCAAAGCGTATCGCCCTCGCCCATGATATTCATGATATACCAGCCCTCGTAAGCCTTGTATGCATCGGGTATTTCTGGGGCAATCGTGCATTCGGGCAGTTCTTCCTCTGCAACGCTGATACCCTTTTCCTGCAAGCAAACGTCCATGAGCGCCTGCGCCACAAGGTCGTTATAGGTACTGCTGCCGCCGTTTGAAAGCACCGCAACGCTGATCTTTTCATCGGGTGCGGTCAGCAGATAAGCGTGATCCATCGTCACATCGCCGCCCTTGCCGACCACCTTGACACCGCTTTGCTTGTAGCGGAGCATTTCCGCATAGTCCCAGCCAAGACCGTTATCATCGCAGTATTCGTTATCGTTCCAGCGGGTCGCCATCGCGTTTTTGACATTATCGGAAATGAGTGTATCATCGCCCGTGAAGAACGCCGCACCGAATTTTGCAGTATCGGAAGCCGTTGCATAGATACCGCCGTCACCGATCGTCACGCAGTAGCACGTTTCAAGCGGCAGTCCGCTTGCCGAAAATGAGGGCACAAGCTTATCATTCCGGTACATATCAAGGGGAGTTCCCGTGTCGGTCACGCCGATCTTATCCGAGATATTCTCCCTTACATAATCGGTATAGGTCATACCCGTTACATTCTCGACGATCAGTTCCAGCAGACCAAAACCGTCATTGCAGTATGCCGCATACTTGCCCGGTTCGGCTTTCAGGCGCTGAGAAGCAAGGTTTTCAAGCAGATGGTCGTGATTATAAGTATCATTGTCGTCATACAGATCGCTGTTGACCCTTGTCGAACCC
>CADBQF010000138.1 GCA_902796705.1 Ruminococcus flavefaciens | reverse complement strand
TTTGAGGAAGAACCCTTTTTCAAAAGGGTTTTCCTCAATAGAAGACATAAACTTCTTTATGAGTACCGACTTATAGATGCGGAGCTGATCTTTTTCGATGAAAAAAGAAGAAAGAGCTGTTCAAGCAATGAACAGCTCTTTTCTTATAGTATCATCTATTATTAGAACTCATTGTTTTTTCTTTCGCAGTATTCCGTGGGTACAAGGCCGATACTGTCTTTGTTATCCATGAGCCATGAGATCATATCATCGGGCAGGACAGCTTCGGCATCTATACCTTTTTTCCATACCCATTTACCGTCAAAGTTGAGCAGATAAACTGTTCCGTCATCGGCAGTAAGCAGGTAATCAGGAAGACCGTCACAGGTGATCGGGATATAGTTGAGATCACGGAGCCTTTCAAAGACGGCAGTTTTGTCAGCATCATCTGCCTGCTTTTCTTCAGAGGGAGCAGATGCAGCTTCATTCTGTCCGTTTATCTCAACGGCGATCATCATATCCATTATATCATAAATATCATGTTCCGGGCTGAATAAAGCCTGATAAGCGATGCCTTTTTCGAGAGCCGGATAATATCCGATATGTGTTTCGCCCCAGATATCTTCAACATAGAACGTTCTTCCACGGTATTCTATCGTATCTCCGGAGGGACAGTTGATACTGTTCAGTCTGCTGCGATCTGTGAGCGTGATACTGCCGTCCGTGAAAACATATGTCACGGAAAGGCAGAAAGCTTCGTCAGAATCAGTATTTCCGTTACGGCTGACTATTCCGGCATTATAACCGGTAAAGTCATCTTCTGTACAGAGAATGATCGGGTGTGCGAATCTCTCCTTCGCTTCATCGAAGCTGACATTTACCTGTGTGAAAACAGCTCCCGGAAGTCCGCCCGGTGAAGCAGTTTTCTTTTCTGAGATACTGTCATGATCGTCCGCAGAAGCGTCCAGCATTTTCAGGGTGAGTTCATATCTGTCGTTGTCAGAGTTACAGCCTGTTACAGCGGAAATGTAGGTTTTTCCGTTCTGTACGAAAGCTGAAATGAGACAGTATCCGGCGTTTTCGGTAGTTCCGGTCTTTATGCCGGCGGCATCGGAGCGGTAGTATCTGCTGTTCGGATCGAGCAGAGCGTTCGTATTCGTCCATGTGATATTCTCGCCTGATACGAAGTATACTTTTTTCTGATAAGTACCTGTGATCGTCCTGATCTCAGGGATAGAAAAAGCATGACCGGCAAGCGTGAGCAGATCGGAAACAGTCGTGTACTGTCCCTCATCGTCCCAGCCTTCGGGAGAAGTGAAATGGCTGTTCTTCATGCCGATAGATGCGGCATAGTCATTCATAAGTCCTGTGAAATATGAAACAGCTTCACGGTCAGACATATTATTTCCGTCCGGCGATACTGCTCTTGCAGTCGTTACAGCTACGGTATAAGCAGCATCATTTCCGGAAGCCATGAGCATTCCTGTTAGAAGATCATACAGTTTCAGCCTGTGACCGGGGCTTATAAGGCAAAGGCTCGAATACGGCTTGACAAGGCTGAGTTCAGAGCCTACAGTGACAACGGTATCCGGGCTGAGATAATGCAGAGCGACCGAAGCGGTCAGCAGCTTTGTAAGACTTGCCGGAGCTATGCGTTCATTGATATTGTCGCTGTAGAGAAGTTCACCGCTGTCAAGGCATTTCAGAGCTGCTGCCCTGCAATACGGTGAATCGATATGTGCGGCAGAAACAGCAGCCGGAGAAGTGAACTGTTCAAGCGTGCAGTATTCCTCATTCATGATATGTGCGTAATACGAAAGAATCAGCGAAGCATCTGCGGCATCGAGACAACCGTCACCGTCAGCATCGGCAGCGTTGAACTGTTCATCAGTCAGACCGAGTTCAGTTCCGGAGCAGGCTTCGGCATAGTAGTTGAGTATCATCGAGGCATCAGCAGCGTCGATAATGTTATCGGAGTTCACATCGCCCCTGCTGCTGCCGGTATAGGCGAATACAGTATCGGCAGCCGATGCAGAAATGCAGATAACAGAAGCGGTAAGCATTGAAATTATTCTTTTATTCATATTTATCATCTCACTTTTTAAAATTCAACAGATATCATCATATCCATTATATCATATATGTCATGCTCCGGGCTGAATAAAGCCTGATAAGCGATGCCTTTTTCGAGAGCCGGATAATATCCGATATGTGTTTCACCCCAGATATCTTCAACATAGAACGTTC
>CADBQF010000137.1 GCA_902796705.1 Ruminococcus flavefaciens | reverse complement strand
TTCTGCAATCACTGCGGCAAAAGTCAGGAAAGGCTCACTCCGGCACGAAAAACGGCAGATATCGTCAAAATACTTATAAGATGCTGCACAATGGCATTTTTACTGATATTTGGAGCGGGTGTGATACTGTCGCATAAAGTGATCGCTGGCTTGTTTTTGCTTCTTGCTGCGGTAATGGCATCACCGGCAGCGATGAAGATAAGATTCCCGGATAATGCACCGCATTTTTTATGGAATGCATTAATAGTAAGCGGACTGACTTTGGCAGGCATTTTCATCGGAGCTTTCGGATAAAACTGACTGATATCCGGATAAAGCAAAAAAGTCACGCATCTGCGTGACTTTTTTATGGTGAGACATGAGGGATTTGAACCCTCGACCCTACGCTTAAAAGGCGTATGCTCTACCGACTGAGCTAATGTCTCACAACAAATATTATTATACCAGTAAAGCATTGGTTTGTCAAGCATATAATTGATATTTTATGTTTCAGCTCTGCGAGTCAACAAAATACACTGATTTTTGTGCATAACATAAAATTGTTATTTCGGGGTTGACATTTTCCTTGCACTGTGATATAATAATCAAGTCGGATAAAGATGTGCTTGTAGCTCAGCTGGATAGAGTGACTGGCTACGAACCAGTAGGTCGGGGGTTCGAATCCCTCCAGGCACGCTGACAACCCCACTGAAACATCAGTGGGGTATTTTTATGCCGTCCGGACTATTGACTTTTATTCCGGTTTATATTATAATTATATGTAAAGTTTTTTCATAAGGAGTGCATATTTATGGCTGCTAAAAAAATGTCCCGTGACAGCTACGATAAACTCGTCGCTGAACTCAATGACCTTATCATCAATAAGCGTAAAGAAGTCGCTGAGCGTCTTAAAGTCGCACGTTCATACGGAGACCTTTCCGAAAACGCCGAGTACGATGAAGCTAAAAACGAACAGGCTATCCTTGAAGCTCACATCGCTGAATTACAGTATACTATAGATAATGCTGAGATAGTCGATGACTCAAGCATCTCTGTCGATGAGATCGGCATGAGTTCAAAGATCACTATCAAACGTGTTGACACAGGCAAGGTGGAGACTTTCACTATCGTTTCTACCAACCACGCCAATGTACGTGAAGGAAAGATATCCGACGAATCTCCTATCGGCAAGGCTGCCATGAAGAAAAAGGTCGGAGATATCTTCCTCGTCGATGCTCCCGCAGGCGAGCTTCGCTTTGAAGTTATTGAGATCTCTAAGTAATTGAAAGGAAATATGATCCAATGAGTGAAATCCAGAACAACGCTCCTGAGCAGCAGGAGCAGGACATAAATATTCTCAAGAAGGACAGACTCGACAAGCTCGCTGACCTTCGTGAAGCAGGAAAGGATCCCTACCAGATCACAAAGTTCGACGTTACAGGCCACGCTGCTGACTACAAGGCTGAGTATGAAGCCGAGGAAGCACGCATCATCGCTGAAGCAGGCGGCGACGAGGAAAAGGCTGCTGCCGGCATCGAAGCTCTCAATGAAAAGATCGTCCGCATCGCAGGACGTATCATGAGCTGGAGAGATATGGGCAAGGCCAATTTCATCGACCTCCGTGACGCTTCTGACCGTATACAGGTATATATCCGCTCCAACGAAGTAGGTGCTGATCTCTTCAAGGAGTTCAAGAAGAAGTGGGATATCGGTGATATCATCGGTGTAGAGGGCTACGTTTTCAGAACAAAGAGAGGCGAGATATCTGTTCACGCCAAGAAGATAGAGCTTCTCTCAAAGTCGCTTCTTCCGCTTCCGGAAAAGTGGCACGGCCTGAAAGACCAGGATATGAGATACCGTCAGCGTTATGTTGACCTCATCGTAAATCCTGAAGTAAAGGATACTTTCTTCAAGAGGAGCCGCATCATCTCAGAGGTAAGAAATTACCTTGATTCTCTCGGATATATCGAGGTAGATACACCTGTTCTCCACACACTTGAGATCGGTGCTTCCGCACGTCCGTTCAAGACTCACCACAATGCTCTTGATATAGATATGTATCTGCGTATCGAGACAGAGCTTTACCTCAAGAGACTTATCGTTGGCGGATTTGAAAAGGTATATGAAGTAGGCCGTATCTTCCGTAACGAGGGAATGGATACTTCCCACAACCCTGAGTTCACATCTGTTGAGATGTATCAGGCTTACACAGATTACATCGGAATGATGGATCTTATCGAGAATATGTACAGAACTATCGCTGAAAAGGTATGCGGTACTTCAAAGATAACATACCAGGGCATAGAGATCGATCTCGGCAAGCCGTGGGAGCGTCTTACTATGATCGAGGCTGTAAAGAAATATGCCGGCGTCGATTACAACGACTGGGCTGACGATGCTGCTGCCCGTGCCTGTGCAAAGGAAAAGGGCGTTGAAGTCGATGAGGGAGATGCCGCTACAAAGGGCCATGTACTTATCGCATTCTTTGATGCTTTCGTTGAAGAAAAGCTCATCCAGCCGACTATCATCTATGATTATCCTGTCGAGAATTCTCCGCTCGCAAAGAGAAAGCCGTCTGATCCGGCATTCACAGAGCGTTTTGAATACTTCATCTACTGCCGTGAGATGGGCAACGCCTTCTCGGAACTCAACGATCCTATCGACCAGAAGGAGCGTTTCGTAAAGCAGGTAGAAGCTAAGAGAGCCCAGGGTGCAAATGCAGAAGTTGACGAAGACTTCGTTACAGCTCTCGAATACGGACTTCCTCCGACGGGCGGTCTCGGATTCGGTCTTGACAGACTCGTTATGCTCCTGACTGACAGTGCATCTATCAGAGATGTACTTCTCTTCCCGACAATGAAGCCTATCCCGGCTAACAGCGGAAGACCTGAAAAAACAGAAGAAGAATAATTTCCCGGAGTCCTGTGCGTCCAAGCGTGCAGGACTCTTTTTTGCAGATATACCGTGCATCGTGACTTTGTAAGAGGTGCTAACATTATAGTTTGTTTAAATCTTGACAAAGCTGTGAAAATGTTGTACAATTAAAATGTATAATTATGCAGTGAAAGGACTGATTTTCAATGGGTTTAACACTTACTGAAAAAATACTTAAAGCTCACCTCGTTGACGGAGAGTACGTGAAAGGTCAGGAGATCGGTATACGTATCGACCAGACTCTTACTCAGGACGCAACCGGAACTATGGCTTATCTTGAATTTGAAGCTATCGGAGTTCCCCGTGTAAAGACAGAACGCTCTGTTGCCTATATCGACCACAATACGCTCCAGAACGGTTTTGAGAACGCCGACGATCACAGATTCATCGGAAGCGTCGCAAAGAAGCACGGTATATATTTCTCACGTCCCGGCAACGGCATCTGCCACCAGGTACACCTTGAAAGATTCGGTATCCCCGGAAAGACTCTCATCGGTTCTGACAGCCATACTCCCACAGGCGGCGGTATCGGCATGATCGCTATCGGTGCAGGCGGACTCGACGTGGCTGTTGCTATGGGCGGCGGTGCTTACTACATAACCTGCCCGAAAGTAGTTAAAGTGGAACTCACCGGAAAACTCCGTCCGTGGGTAGCTGCAAAAGATGTTATCCTCGAAGTCCTCAGAAGAATGTCCGTCAAGGGCGGCGTAGGAAAAGTCATCGAGTACACCGGCGAGGGCGTAAAGACTCTCTCTGTTCCGGAGCGTGCTACTATCACAAACATGGGTGCTGAACTCGGTGCTACAACTTCTATATTCCCCTCAGACGAGATCACCAAGCAGTTCCTCAAAGCTCAGTGCCGTGAGGAAGTATGGACTCCTCTCGCTGCTGACGAAGATGCCGTATACGACGAAGAACTCCACATCGACCTCAGCGAACTCGTACCGCTCGCTGCCTGCCCTCATTCTCCTGACAACGTAAAGAGCGTTGAAGAGATCGGCAGACTCAAGGTAGATCAGGTATGTATCGGTTCATGTACGAACTCTTC
>CADBQF010000136.1 GCA_902796705.1 Ruminococcus flavefaciens | reverse complement strand
GAAGCTCGTCACCAGTCTGAAGAACACTTTGAGTACCGGATCGATATCCAGCTCCTGGAATTCCGACGGGGAGAAATTGAAAAGATACGCCGTCAGCCAGCCGGTGAGAGTTGCCATTGTTATGATAAGAAGGGCGTATGTGATACGTTCAAGTCCGGATCTCAGGTCGAGCTTCGCAAGGTCTATGCCGCCCGTTATGAGAGGAAATCCCGGTATGATGAACAGCATCGAGCATATGTATCCTGCCTGGTGAACTGCCGAAACTCCGAGGAAATTCTCAGCAAGCTTTATGAGGACGACATACGAACAGCACGCAGCCGCTACAGCCGCCGTGACATTTCCGAGAAGCGTTATATGCCGCTCTATGAGTTTTTTTCTGACGAACTGTCCTACACCTGCTCCGAGGAATGCGAATATCATCTCGACGATGCCTCCGCCGAGCAGGAATGTGAATCCGCAGCACGCAAGTGCCGATGCGAGTGCTAAGTTCCATGCCTTGTAATTTGCCGGCATTTCAGCGAATTTATCAAGTATCCTGTGGAACTGGAGGACTGAATACCTGTCAGCTCGTTCAGCGAAGCCGTCAGCAAATTCCTCCAGAGCGTTGAGCTTATCAGTATTGATGCCCGTAGTGCTGAGCGAAACTGCATTCGTATACGTATCGCCGTTCTCCACACAGGTATATTCTATCGAAAGAAGACCTATATCGGCATTGCACACGACTTTCAGAGCTCTTGCTATCTTGTTCATGGAAGCACGCACTCTCCATGCACCTGTACCCACCGAAAGCATCATCAGCCCGACTCTGCCGACGAGAGTGGCCTTCTCTTTGAGAGAAGCATTTATAGCCGGTTCTATGCTGTCGTTATCGACGATCTCATGCCAGTCGATCGTCATATGCTGTTTTCTGAATTTACTCATCTGACCGCCCCTTATAATTGATATTGACCTTATCAATTATACCACATACCGGGAAATAATGCAAAGGATAATCACAAAATGACCAACATTCAGAGAATTACACAAATATCTCAGGATATTTTCATTTTTATCATAGATATTACAAAAGTTTGAGAAGCTCGTCACGAACGCCTGCAAGACGCTCGCCGGAAAGTCCGAAGTCCATTGCCTTGTATGTCCACGCACATACGCCTATATCATATTTATGGAGGACGTTTGTGATAGTTCTGTACCATTTGAGAGTATCCTCCGGAGAAACAACGTCGATAACGCCGAACTCTCCGCAGTAGAGAGGAACGCCGTCTGTTTTTGCCTTCTCTATCGCCGTGGAGAAGAGCTTCCCGAAGTATTCCTCACTCGCTTCTGAATCCTCAAAAGCCATTCTCTCTTCGGGAACGATCTCTGTTGTCCAGTACGCACCCTGATGAGTGAATTTAAGAGGTTCGTAGCAGTGGAAGTTATATACTATATTATTATAAGGAAGCTTGTCAAGGAACTGAACTGTATCAGCGGCATTGTTCCTGTAGCTTCCGAGGAGTATCATAGTCTCCGGAGCGATCGCTCTTATGCGGCGGATACATTCGGCGGATATCCTTTTCCATGCCGGGAGGAATGCCTCGTCCGTTATCTCGTTGAGAAGCTCGAAAGCTATATTCTCCGGTCTGTCTCCGAAAATTTCCGCCATGCGTTCCCAAATACGGTAAAAACGCTCCTGATACGCCGCACTGTCAAAGAAGCCCTTTTCGTCCTCGCCGTAATAGTCAAACGAGAATCCGGCAGTCTTGTGCAGGTCAAGCACTACATTGAGTCCGGCATCAAGGCTGGTCTTTACAGCATTTCTGAGCCGTAAAAATCCTTCCTCGATGAAATTTCCGTTATTGTCCTCTATTATATTGTAATCGAACGGGATCCTTACGTGGTCAGCTCCCCATGAAGCTACCGTCCTGATGTCGTCTTCCGTGATGAATCCGTCAAGGTGTTCCTTTGCATAATTGCACTGAGAGAGCCAGCCTCCGAGATTGATGCCCTTTTTGAAATTATCGTAATACATGATATCGACCTCCTTTTGACAGGATTATACCACACAGCGATATAAAAATTATATCACACCGCTGTCAAAAATAGTATTATTATGCTCTATTCTGTTCACTGTTGTCATTATGCACAAATCAGGTGCGATATATAACACTGTGTTCACAGCTTGTATACGAATATGATTATTTTCTGCAATATTGTATTGACAAATAATATTATACGGCGTATAATATTGTCATAGCAAAGATATTACAAGCAAATAAATATTATATCCCGAAAGGAGGAACGTTATGGGTTTTTCGATAAACGCAGGTCTCCTTGATGCAATGGTGCTTTCTATCGTCCAGAAGAATGATACCTACGGATATGAGATAACTCAGTATCTCCGCAAGGCTGTTGAGATATCCGAATCTACTCTCTATCCCGTACTCAGAAGACTACAGAAAGGTGAACTGCTCGAAACTTATGACAAGGAGTATATGGGCAGGAACAGACGATATTACCGCATAACAGCCAAAGGAGCAGATGCTCTCGAAGAATACAGAGAGGACTGGCTCAGCCACAAAAAGAAGATCGATAGTATACTTATGAATGAAGGAGCTGAATGTTATGAACAGACTTGAATTTCTCACCACACTAAAAAACACTCTTGAAAAAGGAGGACTCTCCTCCGGCGATATAAACGACGCACTGTCATACTACGAAGAAGTATTCCTCGATGCAGGCGTTTCAAAGGAAGAGGAGACCGCCGCTTCTCTCGGTGATCCCGCAGAGATAGCAAAGGGCATACTCGCTGACAGCGGCATATCAGTCGCTCCCGAAAACACTTCATACACCAATACGAACACCGTCCGCTCTGAAAGCACGTCAAGCGGAGCTACAGGTCTGAAGATAGCGATATTCATACTCCTCTTCCCTGTATGGTTCCCGATATTCGCAACAGTATCAGCTATACTATTTGCACTTATGGTAGCCGCTGTCTCACTCGTCGCTGCCTTTGCCGGAGCAGGTGTGGCTCTCCTCTTTGAGAGCATACCCACTCTGTTCAGAGTTCCGCCGGCAGGTGTGTTCATGTTCGGTTCAGGACTCTTCATCACAGGACTTTTCCTCGGATTCGCAAAAATGTGCTTCAAAAACATCCTCCCCTCACTTGGCAGAGGAATAAAGGCTGCCGCAAGATTCATAACAAGACCTTTCAGAAAAGGAGATGCAAACAATGGCTGATATCAATAACTTCGGAAAAGAACACCTCGAAGATGAGGAGTTCACAAATAAAAACTCCGGCAATTCCGGAGAAAAGAAAAACATTTTCAATATCGTCATCATAATGATGATAATAATAGGTGCGGTCATCGCAATGATCGGATACGCACTCATCAGAAATACCGATACAGAGAAATACTTCAAGACAACTACGATCAACGAAACTTACGATATAGACGATATCAACGCATTTGATATCGAGTGCGGTGCTACAGATATCAGTATCCTTAAAAGCAAAGACGGCAAGATACACCTCAACGCTGAAAAGATACCGGAAAAATCAAAAGTATCCGTAAACGGCAAGACTCTCTCTATCGTATGCGAAAAGAACGGGGACTTCGATCTGTCTTTCTGGATATTCCACTGGAACGGTGTAAATGACAAGATCACTATTGAACTTCCCGAAAAGGAATACGAAAAGCTTGCTGTTTCTGCCGGTGCAGGCGATATGGATCTCTCCGGTGTTTCATTCGGTGAGATAAAGCTCGAATCCGGTGCAGGCGACATCGATCTCGAATCAGTAAAATGTGATACTGCATCAGTAAGATCAGGTGCAGGCGACCATAAGTACACAGACTTTACGTGCAGCGGAACTCTCACCGACAAAACAGGTGCAGGAGATACAAAGGCCGCATCTGCCAAACTCGGCGGCTTCAATTCAAGCCACGGTGCAGGAGATACAAACTTCACCGGAAGGATCGACGGAAATATAAAAGTTTCCTCCGGTGCAGGTGATGTTACTCTCAATCTCGAAAACTCTTCTTCTGATTACATCGGAAAATACAAAATGGACATTTCAACAGGTGCAGGCAGCACAAAAGTGACATACAACAACTGATATGATCGATATAGATAATATCAGGATAGGCGACAGAGTTCTGCACAGGCTCTACGGAGCAGGAGTCGTTCTTGATATGCTGCCGATCAGCGGCGACATTATCCTCACCATAGAGTTTGACAGCGGAAAAAAGAAAAAGCTCTGTGCTTTGGTATCAAAACTCGAACCTGAGATACAGGTCAATGAACAAGGGAAAGAATAATTCAGGCGGCTCTGTGCCGCCTGTATAAAATACTATGAGGTGAATTATCATGAAAAAAGCATTGAAGATCATCGGAAAAATACTGCTCGCATTACTTATACTACTAATAGTATTCCTTATCGTGATGACAGTGATAAATCAGATATTGATGAGGAAGAACAGGAAGCTCTGCGAAGAACCTCTCGGTCAGCTCATAGAAGTTGACGGTCACAATATGAGTATCTACACAGAGGGCGAGGGAGATCACACTATCGTGTTCCTGTCAGGCTACGGTACAGCTTCTCCCATTCTGGATTTCAAGCCGCTTTACAGCAGGCTGAGCGATGAATACAAGATAGTCGTCATCGAAAAGTTCGGCTATGGTTTCAGCGATGAGATCGACGATGACCGCACAATGGACACTATCCTGCGTCAGGACAGAGAAGTCCTCGAAAAGGCAGGAATAAAAGCTCCTTATGTGCTGTGTCCGCATTCTTTCTCCGGCTATGAGGCTACGCTCTGGGCTCAGAAATATCCCGACGAAGTAGAGGCGATAGTCGGCCTTGATATGTGTACGCCAAACTGCAAGGACGAGAGCGAAATTAATTCTGACAGCATGAAGTACATAGTGCCGGTATTCAAATTCTTCCGGTTTACCGGTATCATGAGATTCTTCGACCAGGATCAGTCAGGAACTCTTTCCGATGAGGAAGGCAGGATATTCAATGAGCTGTTCTGCCAGAAATCCCTTAATGATACTGTAATAAGAGAGGGCAGCAACGGCAAAGAGAAAGCCCTGGTAGCTGAACTCAACTCAATGCCCCTGCCCAAAGTGCCAATGATACTGTATTCTTCTGCTGATAATAAAGACAGCAAGTTCTGGCTCAGCGGTATGCAGGCAATGGCTGACGCTTCATCTGACGGAAAAGTGATACAGCTTAGCTGCGGCCATTATGTCCACGACTTTGAATATGACCGCATAAGCCGTGATATGAAAGGATTCATCAAGGGACTTGATAAATAAAAGGGGTAAAACTTATGAAAAAAGCATTGAAGATCATCGGAAAAATACTGCTCGCATTACTTATACTATTAATAGTATTCATCATCGTTATGACTGTTATAAATCAGATACTGCTGAAAAAGGAGGAAAAGCTCCTCAAAGACTATCCCGGCGAATTTGTAGAAGTTGACGGCCACAAAATGAATATCTTCACTGTCGGTGAAGGTGAGCATACGCTCGTATTCATGCCGCCTGCCGCCGATACAGCACCGGTATTCACATTCAGACCGCTTTACTCGAAGCTCAGCAGCAATTGCAAATGTGCTGTTGTCGAGAAATTCGGCTACGGTATGAGCGATGTCATCGATACAGACCGCAGTTTTGAAACTATCGTCCGTCAGGACAGAGAAGCTCTCATTAAATCAGGAGTTGAAGCTCCGTATATCCTCTGTCCGTATTCGATGTCCGGCATCGAGGCTCTCATGTGGGCTCAGATGTATCCGGACGAAGTTGAGGGAATTATCAGCATAGATATGGCTTTTCCGGATTCTTACAGCGAGATCGATGCCATTCCAAAAAGTACATCTCTCCTCATAAATGCCGCCCGTAAGACCGGTATCATCAGATTATTGGTAAGTGACAGTCAGTTTCCTGAATACTATTCCGATGATGATATCAGGCTCGAACGTACAATGATATACAGAAAATTCTTCAATAAGTGCATGGTAAATGAAGCCGCATCGGTATT
>CADBQF010000135.1 GCA_902796705.1 Ruminococcus flavefaciens | reverse complement strand
GAGCTTTTGTATTCGGCTACTCTTGCACGGTCGCCGTGGCAGTCTATCTCTATAGTCTCTCTGCGGAGCATGAAGCGTATCGCTCCGAAAAGCACTGTGAATGCTATCGCATTCATACATATACTGAAATAGATGCGTATGCCGATTATGTTTCCGAGCATTCCGCCGAATATTATTCCGACGCAGATCGTTATTATTATCTCATACGGCTTCTTGTCCGGATCAAGCTGTAGGAACGAGAAGCAGACAGCCGCTGATACTATTGAATGGATTATCGCAAGTGCGAGTGAATACGGCTCGTAGAATTCCAGCCTGTAGGAATTCAGCTCCATTATCATCATCACGACTTCCATGATGATGTAGAATGTAAAGCCTGCCTTCATCGTCTTACGCATACGGACGGCTTCTATCAGGAGAAAATCCGCATATGCCAGAGATGCGAAGCCGCATATCTCAACGATGTATGCTGTGATCTCCATTCCCTTGATGACTACGCTGCCCGGTTCGTATGCGAAATAGTAGATGTATACTATCACTGTGAAGATGATGAAAAGACCGTTTCCTACCTGACCGAGAAGAAGTCCGAGCGAGAGCCTTTCACGCATGATATGCTCCTTATCCGAGAGCCTTCAATGCTCTCTGACCGATATCTTTTCTGTAGTGTGCATTTTCAAAGCTGATGTGTGAAACTCCCTCGTAAGCCTTGTCAAGAGCTTCACGCAGGTCTTTTCCTCTTGCTGTAACGCCGATGACACGTCCGCCGTTCGTGAGGAATTTTCCGTCCTCAGAGAGCTTTGTGCCGGCATGGTATACGAAGCAGCCCTCTGTCTGTCCCATATCGTCGAAGCCTTTCATCTCGATGCCCTTGGGATAGCTTTCCGGATAGCCGCCGCTTGCCATGATCACGCACGCACAGCTTCCGCCGTGCCACTTGATATCGAGCTTGTCGAGTTCGTGGTCGTATATAGCGTCGAATATCTCATAGAGGTCTGCATCGAGCATCGGGAGGACTACCTGTGTCTCAGGATCACCGAAGCGGCAGTTGTACTCTATGACTTTCGGGCCCTTGGGTGTGAGCATGAGTCCGAAGTAGAGACAGCCCTCGAAAGTGCGTCCCTCTGCGTTCATTGCGTTTATAGTCGGCAGGAAGATCTTTTCCATGCACTCCTTTGCGATATCCTCGGTGTAGTACGGGTTCGGGGAAACTGTACCCATTCCGCCTGTGTTGAGTCCCATGTCGCCGTCTAAAGCTCTCTTGTGATCCATTGAGGAGATCATCGGAACGACGGTCTTTCCGTCTGTGAATGAGAGTACGGAGACCTCCGGGCCTGTGAGGAATTCCTCTATAACGATGCGTGAGGAGCTTTTGCCGAATTTGAGGTCGTCTATCATATCGTGGACAGCTTTTACAGCTTCTTCCTCGTTCTGTGCGATGATAACGCCTTTTCCGAGTGCAAGGCCGTCAGCCTTGATAACAGCCGGATAGCTGTTCTGCTCTTTGAGGTAGGCTATAGCCTTTTCGCTGTCGGTGAATACCTCATAGAAAGCTGTCGGGATATTATATTTTTTCATAAGCTCTTTGGAGAACACCTTGCTGCCCTCGATGATAGCTGCATTTGCCTTCGGGCCGAAAGTCCTGAATCCCTCAGCCTGCAAAGCGTCTACCATTCCGAGAACGAGCGGATCGTCCGGAGCGACAACTACCATGTCCGGCTTTAGCTGCTTTGCGAGGGCAACTACACCGTCCACATCAGTGGCAGCGACGCTGAAACACTCAGCATATTTGGAAATACCGCCGTTTCCGGGGGTACAGTATATCTTACCGACGTGGCTGCTTTCAGAGAGCTTCATGATGATAGCGTGTTCTCTGCCGCCTCCGCCGACTACTAATACGTTTTTCATTGGTTTTCCTCCATAAGTAAAATATGTGCAGGCAGCCGCCTGTCAGTGTTCAAGTACGAACGACTCGAAGAATTCTTCGATGATCCTTTCGTTCTCGTCCTTGTATGCAGGTTCATATGAGAACTCGAACTTCCACAGTACGCCGTTGTCATTGTAGTAGAACTTCCTGCAAGTGTCACCTGTTGAAAGGTCATCGTATGTCATCGATTGCAGGAAATAGTCTCCGAGCTTTTCCTTGTCGGTCATAATGAGAAGATCAGCTATGTCGTATTCGGGATCGTCTTCATATCTCCAGTATACGTATGACGCTTCTTCATCTCTTGCGTCCTCTGCACTTTCCGATGAGACGGTGCGGGATACGCTCAGATCGCTGTGAGCACCGTCGAAGTTCATCCATTCGGAATCAGTTTCGCTGCTGCCTGTACTGAGTCTGCTGTCAAGCTTGAATGACGCACCGTGCATGGAATACGAGGTGTATCTTGCGTCCTCACGTTCACGTTGTTTTGCGGATATCTCGTCCTCTGAAAGCTCTTTGAACGTAATGCCGGCGAGGAATCCGTCTACCATTTCCTGATCTTTTTCAGAGCCGGTGTTGACGATCTCCGTTATTACATAGACCATGCCGTTATAGTCGAAGCAGTAGAAATATTTCATAAGGTCAAGACCGGTCACGGAACTTGTGGAATGGCAGGCGAGGACTTCGGTGTCAAAGCCGTACCTCTGTTCCATATAGCGTTCGACCTCGTTCCTGTCGGAAGATGCAAGGGAATCACTTTTCCGGTCTGCGAGAGTTTCGGCATCGTCGGTGCCGCCGGTATTGAATACCGTGATATTCACAGCCGGCCCGTAATACTGATCTTTGCTTCCGACCTCTGTCGGACGGAAGCTGACATTGACTTCTATGTCGT
>CADBQF010000134.1 GCA_902796705.1 Ruminococcus flavefaciens | reverse complement strand
GAAACCCTTTTGAAAAAGGGTTCTCCCTCAAACTCCCTTCCTAAAACTTTCAGCGTAAAATTTCCCCTGACGGGACGCTCACGATAGATTATCGTAGACGGCAAGATCTGCCAGAGCGTCCCGTCAGGGGAAATTTCATGTTAAAAGTCTTTGGAAGGGGGTGTGGGGTGACTCCCCACAGTGTGGGGAGATGTCAGCGTAGCTGACAGAGGGGACGGTCGCTGTAGCGAGAACCTTTCCTCAGAAAGGTTTCCCCCACTAAAAGGTATAAACTACATTATAGGCACTGATTACCAATTAATGACGAATATGGGGTTTCAAATTAGTTCAAAAAGCCGAAAATGAATAAATCGCTTGACAAAGTCTCATAATAGTGATAAATTATAGTTAGCACTCGAAGAGATAGAGTGCTAAACAATATGAAAGGTCGTGTGATCGTGGACGACAGAAAGCTGAAAATACTCGCAGCCGTAGTTGACGAGTACGTCAGGACAGGCGAACCAGTCGGCTCGAAAGCGATCTCTAAACTTGATAATATCAAAGTTTCGGCGGCAACTATCAGGAATGATATGGCTGCACTGGAACAGCTCGGTTATCTTGAACAGCCGCACACATCGGCAGGGCGTGTACCGACTTTCAAAGGCTACAGGCTCTACATCGACGAGCTGATGTCTCCTCCGGATCTTTCCGATGAGGAAAAGCACAGGCTCGATGATATGATCGGCGGCAAGGATACACCGGAAGAACTTCTCATACAGAACGCCGCTGCTGCTCTTACGGAGATAACGAAGTGTGCAGCAGTCGTTACAAATTCAGTTCCGAGATTTTCCGTTATATCCAAAGTTGAAGTTATCCCGACAGGAAAAAGGCTGTACGTCATTCTCCTGATAACTTCGAGCGGAAACATCAAGAACAAAGCCTGCCGGCTCGAATTTGACCTCAATCATGAACAGCTCGACTTCTTCACGAAGTACATCGAAGAGAACCTCAGCGGTGTTTCCGTTGATGAACTCTCGGAGGAGATGTTCGATAAAATGGTCGCTGCGGTGAGTGCATACATGGTTTCGCTCTCGCCCCTCGTCAAAGGCATATGTGAGCTTTCAGAAGACCTCCGCCAGCAGGAACTCACCCTCAGCGGAAGCGAGAATCTCCTCAAATGCGACGAACTCGACAAAATGGAAGTCGTCCGATTCATCGAACACAAGGACGGTCTCTCGGATATGCTCGAAGATGCTTTCAGCGGCATACAGGTAAAGTTCGGTGCAGAGAGCGGAAGCTTTGCGATAGGCAATTCAAGCCTGATCGTATCGAAATACCGCAAGGACGGCAAGGAAGCAGGTTCTCTCGGAGTCATAGGCCCGATGAGAGTCGATTACAAAAAGATAATCCCCTACGTCGAATACCTGACCTCCAAGATATCATATCTTATGTCAGACGACGATGAGAATATAATCACCGGCAATATCGTTGACACCGATACTCAGCCGTAGGAAAGGAGCTATGACAATGGATATAAATGAAAACAACAATGAAGAGCTTGACGACAATGTCCCTGTGAATGCCGAAGAAGACACAGCAGAAGACGAGAGTTTCGATGAGGACGACGCTGCGAGCGAGTACAACGATGTCGCTTCCGAAGTTGCTTCGCTTGAAGAATCACTCGCTGAGGCAAACGAAAAATCAGCCGCTCTCGAAAACGAGCTTTCCGAAACTAAGGACAAATACGTCAGACTCATGGCGGAGTACGATAACTACCGCAAGCGAACTGCCAAAGAAAAGGCAGATACTTATTCCAATGCCTCTGTCAAGTGCGTGGAGAACCTTCTCCCCGTGATCGACAGCTTTGAACGTGCCCTCGAAGCAGAATGTGCCGACGAGAACTTCAAGAAAGGTCAGGATATGATATGGGAGCAGATGAAGTCATTCCTCGAAAAGATGAATGTAACTGAGATAGACGCTCTCGGAAAAGAATTTGATCCGAATCTCCACAATGCTATCCAGCAGCAGGACGGAACAGATTACGCTTCCAACTTTGTATGTGCTGTCTTCCAGAAAGGCTATATGCTCGGAGATAAGCTCATCAGACCGGCTATGGTGGCTGTGGCAGTATGATCCATAACGCAGGATAATAAAGCTCCTGCTCATAAAAGTATATCACATTCGTAATCTTTACGGATTATTAGCTAATTATTAGGAGGAATATATCATGGGAAAAATTATCGGTATCGATCTTGGTACAACTAATTCATGCGTAGCAGTTATGGAAGGCGGCAATGCCGTTGTTATCCCTAACTCAGACGGAGCAAGAACAACTCCTTCTGTTGTTGCATTCACAAATACAGGCGAGAGACTCGTTGGTCAGATCGCTAAGAGACAGGCTGTAACAAACAGCTCCAGAACAGTTTCTTCTATCAAGAGACACATGGGTTCTGATTATAAAGTAAGCATCGATGACAAGAAGTACACTCCTCAGGAGATCTCCGCTATGATACTCCAGAAGCTCAAGGCTGATGCTGAAGCTTACCTCGGTGAGACAGTTTCCGAAGCTGTTATCACAGTTCCGGCTTACTTCACAGACTCACAGAGACAGGCTACAAAGGACGCAGG
>CADBQF010000133.1 GCA_902796705.1 Ruminococcus flavefaciens | reverse complement strand
GAGGCTCTTCCGGCTCTTGATGAGGCAACAGACATCGCCCCGGAAAATTCCGATCCCGGCATCGGATATATATTTGAACATACAAAAGGGAAAAAATGCCTTGTATTCGTGAATTCAAGAGAAGAATGCGAAGCTGTCACCACTACTCTCCGCTCCTACTGCGAAGCCAAGAAAGAACCGGACAGATTCCTCATACACCACGGAAATCTCTCCGCCGCATACCGTGAGACAGCCGAGGAAGCCATGAAAGACGACGATATCTCCATGACGACCGTAACAACGGCTACTCTCGAACTCGGTATCGATATCGGCAGGCTCGAACGTGCCTTTCAGGTGGACGCACCGTTCACGGTATCGTCTTTCCTGCAAAGAATGGGACGCACAGGAAGACGTGATCTTCCGCCGGAGATGTGGTTCGTCATACGTGAGGAGATGCCCGAACCACGTTCGATGCTCCCCGAAACTATCCCGTGGAAAATGATACAGGGCATCGCTCTCATACAGGTCTACCTCGAAGAACGCTGGGTAGAGCCTCCACGCCTTGACAGATATCCCTACAGCCTGCTGTATCATCAGACGATGAGTACGCTCGCTTCATGCGGTGAACTCTCCCCTTCCATGCTCGCTCAGAAAGTCCTGACTCTCCGGTACTTCCGCCGCATATCACAGGAAGACTATAAGATACTACTCCGCCACCTGATCGCAATTGACCATATCCAGAAAACGGACGAGGGCGGTCTGATAGTCGGCATAACAGGTGAACGTATCATCAATTCATTCAAATTCTATGCCGTATTTCAGGAGAACGAGGAATACACCGTCCGCTGCGGAAGCCAGGAACTCGGTACGATCGTCATGCCGCCTCCTCCCGGCGAAAAGATCGCCATTGCCGGCCATGTCTGGGTGGTGGAGGAAGTTGACCACAAGCGTCACCTCGTCTACTGCGAGCAGATAAAAGGCAAAGTACCGGCTTATTTCGGTGACTGTCCGGGCGATATCAATACTAAGATACTCGGCAGAATGAAGCAGGTGCTTCTCGAAGACAAGAGCTATCCGTACCTTATGAAAAATGCCGTTTACCGCCTAAGACAAGCTCGTTCGACTGCGGTAAATGCCGGTATTGCCGAAACTCCGCTCATCTGTCTGGGCGGAAGCACATGGTGTCTCATGCCGTGGCTGGGTACGTATGCTTTCCTTGCACTGGAAAGATTCCTGAAACTCAGATGCGGCGAAAGGCTCGGTCTGAAAGGCATGGACTCCTCACGTCCGTACTTTATCCAGTTCCGCATGAAAGTCTCACCGGAGGAATTCTTCACCATACTTGCGGAGGAAGCCGAAAAAGACTTCGATCCGCTCGAACTCGTCTACCCCAATGAAACTCCCCTCTTTGAGAAATACGACGAATATCTGCCGCCGGAACTTGTACGCAAGGGATTTGCATACGGTGTCCTCGGCACTGACGAAATGAAAAAGCGTGTCCTTGAATGGAGGAGTTTTTCAACATTATAATAAAGGAAGTGGAAAACTATGGAATACATGACCACCCGTCTGAACCCGATAAAGACTTACCCTACATATCAGTTCAGAGCCGATGCCGTCACATCTGCCGTCGGCACTGAAAGAACTTTCGTCATATGCGTGCTTGAAACGCTCAAATGGCTGAGATCAAGGCTGAAAAGCTTCGATTCCCTGCCGGAAGATATCATCGCCCCGGAGCCGGAAGATCATATGAGCTATGACATATCACAGCTCCATTCGTTCAGTTTCAGCATGGGACTCACTGTCGATGTGACATATATCCCGAAAGAGGGCGTATGGTCGTTCCACCTCTCCGAACCGGATATGGGTGCCAATATCGGCACTCCCAACGAAAGACGTGCCGTTCAGGGAAGGATATTCGAGACGGATATCTCTTTCAGGAAGAGAAAAGACGGAGTATCCGCCGGATTCAGGACGCTCTGCTCAGAACCTGCCGATTCTGACGCTCCGTGTGAAGTGTTCCGCCCTACTGTCGTAAAGGCTATCATGGAGAACCCTGATACGGGATTCGAGATAAACGGTATGCGTATCGACGGCACTCCGCTCGTTGTTTCCGGAAAAAGCAGCGTTGAGCGTATGGCAGCCTTCTCCGGCAGCGAAAAAGACAGCCTGCCCGTCGTCCTCATCGCAGAGACAGGCTTTGAAGAAAATGTTCCAAAGCTCGATAATATCCGTATCCCGGACGTTACGGGATTCAATGTGAGATCAGGCTTTTCTTCCGGAGCAGGAAACAGCTTCAGCATCGACTTCTCAAATTCCGGCATAGAGAGCATCGACCTCGGCGGAAATGACAAAAAGCCGAAGAAAAAAACCGCCCCTGCCCCGGATATCCCTCCTGCCGCTCCGGAGAGAAAGAAACTCCCCGACCTTGACTACAAAAGGCTCGCTTCGTCCGTCAAGGGATTCGCTCTTGTCTGCTTTGCGGAAGAACCGGCTTTCCGGCTGATAAAGAATAAACTCGGCTGTGATGTCTCCGGCGGAGATGTGCTTATCTTCAACAGCACCGGCGAACCTGAAAAATATTCCGTGAAGGATTCGCTCTCTGACATGGACGGCTTCTACAAGCAGATAAAATCCATTATAAAACAGCTAACCAAAAGGCGTTCGTATTCATACGGCGATATCGTTTTCAATACAGATGCAAGGCTCCTCGACCTCTCCGGAAAACAGAGCGAGAACCTTTCCCTCGGTGAACAGCTCGAATTGTCACGCCTCGAAAATGCCGAACTCAAAAAGCAGGTGCGTGAGTACAGCCAGCAGAACACCGATATGCAGAATATCTCCGGCGAACTGCGTGCTGTTCAGAAAAAACTCCGCTCTGCCGAAGACCGTGCAGAAGCTCTCGATATCCTCGTCAGGAACAAAACGGAAGAACTTGAGACAAAGGACAAGCTCCTCAAAAAGACTGCCGCTCTCGCTTCGTTCTATGCAAAGCAGGCAGCCGCAGCAGCTTCGTTCCCGACTCACCCGGACGAGATATGCGGCTGGATAGATGAGACTTTCCCCGATACTATCGCCGTTTCGCCCTCCGCAAGAGCCAGTATGCGGAAATATGACGGAACTCTCGAACCGGGCATACTCTGCGACGGCATCGTCTACCTTGACGCTTACGCACGCTACCTCATGGGAAAAATAACGGCTGACGAACTCTCGCTCTACGCTCAGCTCAATAGCTGGGAAGCCGGAAGCTGCGGCAAGGAAGCCCTCCGTGTACGCCGTGACGATTATCTCTATTCATACAACGGAAAGAAATATCTCATGGATATGCACATCAAGCACGGTGTCAACCCTCGTATGCTCATAAGGGTATATTTCTGCTGGGACGGGGAACTCGGAAAAATTATCATCGGTCATATGCCCGATCACCTTGCTACAGTCAGACAGAACACCTGATACGACACTTTAAAGGAGGAAATATGAAGATCCTACATTGTGCCGACATACACCTCGGTTCTAAAATGGAAGCCCGCCTTCCGAAAGATAAATCAGACGAACGCAAAGCGGAACTGTGCAGCCAGTTCCGGAAAATGGTGGAATTTGCCGTTTCCTCAGAGATCGGTGTGATACTCCTTTCCGGGGACGTGTTCGACAGCGACAGACCTTCAAAGCACGACAAGGAATTCTTCTACAGCGTCATAAAAGCCAATCCCGGAATAGATTTTCTCTACCTCAGAGGAAATCACGACCGCAAGGAATCATATACGGAATACGGTCTGGACAACCTGAAGACTTTTTCCGATTCGTGGTCTGTCTATACTTACGGAGATACCGATATCTACGGCATTGAGATGACAGAGGCGAACGCTGATACGATGTATGAACAGCTTATCCCCGGAAGAGACAGGAAAAATATCGTGATGCTCCACGGTATGCTCTCGGATAAGGCAGGCATTGACAGCATATGCCTTGACAGGCTCAGGAGCAGGAACATCGATTATCTTGCACTCGGTCATATCCATTCATTCTCGTCAGACCATTTCGATGAGCGTGGAAAATATGCCTACCCCGGCTGCCTCGAAGGAAGAGGCTTCGACGAGACAGGCGAAAAGGGCTTCATTATCCTTGATACGGACAGGGATATGGATATCACTTTCGTCCCCTTCTCGCTCCGCAGAGTGGAAGACGTTACGGTCGATATAACAGGCTGTGATGATACGTATTCCGCTCTCGTCAAGGTCAAGGCGAGCATCAACTGCTCTCCGGAAGATATGGTTCGTGTGACGCTTACCGGTCAGACGGAATACGGCGGCTCTATGCTCTGCAACGATATCACGAGCTGGCTCAGGGGCGACTGCTACTATATCTGCGTCCGGGACAAGACTTCGAGGATAGTAAACTACGCTCAGTACGCTGACGAAGTATCTCTCCGTGGAGAATTCATCAGAACTGTGCTGAAAAGCCGTGAATACACTGACAGCGAAAAAGACCAGATAATCTACGCCGGCCTTGCCGCTCTTGAAGGGAGAGAACCTGACTGATGAAACTTATATCTTGCCATATCGAAAACTACGGTTCTCTTTCGGACCGTGACATCTCGTTCGACAGCGGGATTACCTGCATCTACCGTGAGAACGGTGCAGGAAAATCCACGCTCGCTTCTTTCATAAGATCCGTTCTGTACGGAATGGACAGCACACGCAAAGGTGCAAGGAACTTCGAGGACAGGACTCATTATCTGCCGTTCGCCGGAGGAAAATTCGGCGGAAGCCTTACTCTCGAAAAAGACGGTGAGATCTACCGCATAGAGAGGACTTTCGACAGCCGCACACGCACCCGTGATACCCTGAAAGTCTACCTCAATGATGAACCGTTCGACCGCTACGACGGAAATATCGGTGAGATAATCACCGGCATGGACCTTGACACTTTCACAAGGACGGTGTTCATAAATTCCGAAACTGCCGATGTATCGTCCTCCGGCAGCATCAGCTCCAAACTTATCGAATTCGTGAACAACACCGATGACGGGAATTATGAGTCGGCTGTGAAGATACTCGACAACGCACGCAAGAAGATACAGGCTGACAAAAACGCCAACGACCTCCGCAGCCGTCTGACTCACCAGATACGTGATCTCCGTTCAGAGATAGCAAGCATTGAGGAACTCTCCGAAAAACTCGGCAGCGACTACAAAAAACGCAACGCTCTCGCCGCTGAGATAAAAAAGGACGAGGAAGACATAAAAAAAGCCGGCGAACTGCGGCTTCTTATCAACGACTGGCAGACCTATGACGAGTATCTCCACCTCGCTGAAACAGAAAGCTCCAAACTGCGTGAGCTGACTGCCGAATATCCGGAGGGTTATCCCGACGAACAGGAACTTGCTGAGCTGAAAAACTGCATACGTGAGAATATAGCCGTAAATGCACGCCTTTCAGGTGAATCGTTCGGTGATGACAAGCAGAATGAACTCACAAAGCTCGATACCATTTTCGCCGGCGATCCTCCCGACGAAGATGAAGTCTCATACATTCAGGACTGCATCAAGGCTATCGGCATTATCGAAACAGCCGCTTCAAGTGCTAAGGAAAGACTCAGATCGCCCAGACGTGAGGAGCTGAAAGCCATTTTCAGCGTCGGTCTTCCCGACACCGATACTCTGAAAGAAACTGCCTACGACGTTTCACGCTGCAAACACCTCCACGCTGAACTTGAACGCAGGATATCCTCCGGCGGAAAATATTCTTCCTCCGAAGACGAAGATGAACTCACGCCTGTACTATTTGTGGTCATCGCCGTTCTCGTCATGCTCATAGGTGCAGTTCTCCTCGTCACCGGAAAAATGCTGTTCGGATTGTTCACGGGCATCATAGGCGTTATACTCATGTTCCGCTCTACATATACGCTTTTCAACAGGAGAATGGCGAATATCACTTCAAGGCGTTCACAGTCACGCAGTCCCGGAATAATCAGACTGAGAGCCGACATATCAGCCTGCGAAGAACGTATCCTCGCTTTCCTCGCTCCTTACGGATATGACGGCAGAGACGGAGTGGTCATCGAATTTGCCGATTTTTGCAGAAGCTTGCAGGAATACCACGATATGGAAACTGACGAGAATGTGACCGGCCCGAAGCTGAAAGCTCTCCTCGAAAAGAAAGATACTCTCATAGATGTAATAGGCAGCTTCTTCGGAAGATACGGCTTCGAGAGCGACGATATGCAGCGAAGCCTCAATGCGATCTCTGTTGCTTCTGCAAGATATGAAGCTCTCGTTCACGAAAAGCGTGCCTGCGGCAACGATATCGAAACTCTCGAAGATTCACTCTCCGGAAACAGCATGAAGATCCGCTCTATCACAGGAAAATACGGCATTTCGCTCGGTGACGATCCTCCGACTGCACTCAGCGGCCTTGAACATGATATCCATATTATCAATGCCCAGAAAGCCGCCGCTTCTGCCGCTGCCGAACGTGCGGAAAATTTCAGAGTCAGACGTGGCCTTGAAGCCCGTCCTGCTGAAAAATACGATGCCGCCGCTATGGACGCTGCTCTCTACGCTAAGCGTCAGGAACTCGCAAAACTCGACAGCTCCATTGAATCAGGCGACAGGATAACCGAACTCCTCCCCGACCGCAGGGCAGAACTCGCTGACCTCACCGAACAGCTCGACGATGCTCTCAAACGTCACAGGATACTCGTTGCCGCAAGAGATATGCTCCGTTCTGCCGAAGATCAACTGAAGAAAAAATATGCCGATCCCGTGCTTAACAGCTACTTCCGGTATACAGATGTCCTCGAAAAAACTCTCGGTGAGAAAGTCATCATGGATAAGAATTATCAGGTATACTTTGAGAAAAACGGTGAGTACCGCAGCGAACGTCATCTCAGTGACGGTCAGAGAAGCCTCTGTGCTTTGTGTCTCAGACTCGCCCTCACGGATAATATGTTCCATGACGATAAGCCTATTCTCATTCTCGACGATCCGTTCACTTTCCTCGACGACGTTCACATGAAAAAAGCCGCCGAACTCCTCACCGACCTCGCCTCCGACAGACAAATTATCTACTTCTGCTGCCACATGAGCAGAAAAGTATAAACTCCGCCCTCGGTGTTCCGGACGTTGCTTATACCTTAGTTTACACCTTTTATTTGGGAAAACCCTTTTGAGAAAGGGTTCTTCCCCAAACCCCTTTCCTAAAACTTTCAGCTTAAAATTTCCCCTGACGGAACGCTCTGGCAAGTCTTGCCTTAAACGATAGCTATCGTGAGCGTCCCGTCAGGGGAAATTTCATGTTAAAAGTCTTTGGAAGGGGGT
>CADBQF010000132.1 GCA_902796705.1 Ruminococcus flavefaciens | reverse complement strand
TTTGAGGAGAGCCCGCTCCGGCAGTTTTTCATTCGGGTAGAACTTTGCTGAAAGGTACTTTGCAGCTTTGGTGTGTCCTGTATAATCGCATGAATAGGTGTCACCGTCAGGCGATATCCAGCCGAGCTTGAAGTCCGGGCTGTTCTTGAAGAACATCTCCTCGACACGGAGCGGACAGTCCTTGTCTGACTCTGTGATGCGGACAAACCCGTAATCGTCCTCCTGAAAGCGGTAGAAATTACCTCTCTCATCAACAATGACGGGAAGCATATCCTCTGTAACGAACGTCCTGAGAAGATCGTCGTCAAGCTGATCGATCTCATCGTAATATCTGTAAAAATAGTAACCCGTTACAGATCGGTAGATAGCATATTTCTTCATATATTGCTCTCCGCTGCACAGCCGGCAGGCTCGCTCATTTTTGATGGACTTGGGAAATTTATCCGCATATCGTGACTGACCTTCATGATTATGAATTTACGGCGTATATTTTTATTATAGCACATCTTCTCATGTTTTTCAAGTGGACGCAAAGTTAATAATTTCATTTAACATATTTTGCACGCTATTTTCAGCCGGAAAACGGCTCTCACGATACTCCGTGAAGCATCAGATAGGACTATCTTGCTTTTGCTGCGGCGTATGTATTACCATGTTTCCGCTATTCAGTGCGATCTCAAGGACATAATTGCCGCAGGTGCCGTCAGCGAACTCAACTGTGACTTTATGGCGTGATCTTTCTGTATCTTTCACAACGGAGATGATCTTCCCCTCTCCTTTGCTGCGGACTGTTACCGATGCACCTTCGCAGATGATATTTCCGGAGAGTGCGACGGCGGCGGCGTTGACTGCCTTTTCGGAGGTGTTTTTTCCGAGGGCTTTTTCAAGGTAGCCTGATGACGGCTGTTTCCTTTCGGAGAGCTTAGGGCGTGGGAATATCTCATCTGTGAATGAAGTCTTCCTGTCCTCCAGACCGAATATGAAAAGACGCTCCTTTGCCCTTGTGACCGCAACATAAAAGAGCCTGCGTTCCTCCTGATAGAGTCCGGGATCGTCATTTGCCGGGAACGCTCCGTCGAATACGTCTATTATGTAGACCGTATCATATTCAAGCCCCTTGCTCGAATGGACTGTCGAGAAAACGATCCTCTCCCCGTCAGACGGAAGTTCTGCCATGAGCATCGGGAGCTTCCGCAAACGCACCATGAAGCGTGACAAAACGGGCTCATTCGCTGCAAGTGCGGTCAGTATGTCTATCTTTCCGCTGTCGAGTTCCCTGCGTTCCATGTAGCCGGAATAGATATTCCTGTAGATGATGCTGACCGCCGCTCTGCTGCTTGCAGATGCCGCCTGCTTCATCGTTGATATGAAATTCCTGACACGCTGCTTCATGCTGCTCCGTTCAGAGAAATGCTCCTCCATTGCCTGAAAGACGCTCATGCCCTCGCTTTCGCTCATATAGCAGATGCTCCGTGCGTCGTCCTTTTTTATGCCCATGCTGCATTTGTAGTATATCCTCATGAATGCTTCCGTGTCATACGGATCGAGTGCGAGAGTGAGGAAAGCTGTCATATCAGACGTGACACGGTGAGTGAAGAAACTGCCGCCCGATGCTTTCACGCAGAAAGGTATCCCCTCACGGAACATACTGTCAGCGAGCGGTATGATGCTGTCGTTCGTCCTGTAGAGAACGGCTGTCCTCCCCTCTCCGGCTTCATCAAAGTCACGGAATTGTTTCAGCAGGAAATCATACTGACCTGAACGGCCGGCAGACGGTATCTTCACGACAGTTCCGCCGCTGCCACGGACAGGAACTATTTTTTTATCATACCGCTGAGTACACCGGCTGATGAATCCGGCAGCCTTTTCGACGATCTCCGCAGCCGAGCGGTAATTCTGCTCCATAAAAAGAATGCCGGCATCTTTGTAGTCTTCCCTGAATCTGAGCATCGCTTCCGGAAAAGCTCCACGGAAGCCGTATATGCTCTGGTCTTCGTCACCGACCATGAAAAGGCTCGTTTCGTCCGAGACAAGGAGCTTTATTATCTCATGCTGGAGCTTTGAAACGTCCTGTGCCTCGTCCACGGAGATATATCTGAAACGCTGTCTGAGCCTTGCAGCTATGGCAGGATCGCTCCTGAGTATCCTCATGGCATATATCATCTGGTCGTCAAAATCCATGAGTCTGTTCTCGTTGAGGTATCTCTTGTACCGCTTCATTATCTCAAGCGGCTGAGGGACTTCGGCATCGAGGGCGGAGATAGCTTTTTCATCGAGGAGCATATTCTTTGCATAGCCGATGAGGTTTTCGGCTGCTGTGATGTCACTGTCAGCCGGATAGTCCTCCATAAGACCTTGCAGGATATCAACGAGGAGTTTTTTTCGTGAGGTGTCGTCTATCATTTTCGGCAGACGCTCCCCGAATCTCATGCGGCAGACTGCGAGGGAGATGCTGTTGAGCGTGCAGAATTTTATCCGGTCAGCCGTTTCTCTGCCAAAATATCTTGCGAATCTCTCACGCATATCGGCACTTGCGGCACGGGTATACGTCACGGCGAGTATCTCATGAGGAGAGATGCCTTTGCAGAATACCATATACCCCAGACGTGCGACGAGAACGGTCGTCTTTCCGCTGCCGGGAACGGCTATGAGCATATTTTTGCCGTCTGTCGTCTGAGCAGCTTTTTTCTGCATATCGTTAAGAGATATACCATATTCCGTGCAGAATATGTCAATATTTTTATCGTTCAGATCATCACCGCCTTCCGGATAGAATTATATCACATCGTGCAGACAATATCAAGCGTGGGAGCTTGTAATGATCCTGGCGAGAAAGATGATAACCTCTGCGGCAGGATAATTTCAAACATGATCGGGGAATTAGCGAAGGAAGACTGCCATTCTGACCGTATTGACAACAGCCGGCATATATGTTAAACTTATAAAAAAATATACCGGAGGAGGTACGTCAAATGAAAAAACTATTATCACTTATAACCGCACTGTCTATGGTGTCCGCTGCTTTCTGCTCGTGCGGAAAAGATCCTGCCGATCCCGGCGACGATGATGAAACTTCTGTAAACACTGAGGATATCACCGAGCCGTCATCTGAGGAAAATACCGAACCTCCCACTGATGCCGAGGAACGCATCTGCTCTCTCGATCTGTCGGAATCCACCGCAAAAGAAAAAGTCACAAGGATATCCATGAAGGGCGTTTTCTCCGAAGATGCAAAGAT
>CADBQF010000131.1 GCA_902796705.1 Ruminococcus flavefaciens | reverse complement strand
GTATACGTGGGGAACTGTCGGTATAATCTACGACGAGACAGTCATAGATATCCCCGAAGAGGAGATAGACTGGGATATCCTCTGGAATGAGGACTACGCCGACCAGATACTAATGTTCGACAATCCCCGTGATGCCTTTGCCATATCAGAGCTTATGCTCGGCTATTCGCTCAATACGGAAGATCCGGAAGAACTCGAAGCCGCTGCGGAAAAGCTCAAAAAGCAGAAGAAGATCGTTCAGGGATACGTCATGGACGAAATATTCGATAAAATGGGTGCAGGCGATGCCCTCATAGCTCCGTACTATGCCGGCGATGCACTCACGATACTCGAAGACAACGATTCGCTGAATTTCGTCGTACCTAAGAGCGGCACGAACCTATTCATAGACGCAATGTGCATACCTTCCAACGCCAAGAACAAGGAAGCCGCTGAAATGTACATAAACTTCATGTGTGAGCCGGATATCGCCTATGCGAATATAGACTATATCTGCTATTCCACACCGCATCAGGCGGCATACGATATGCTCGACGAGGAAGTGCGTGAAAGCCCGGTATCCTATCCGGACAGCGAGTTCATAGCCGACAAGACGACAGTTTTCGTTAATCTCTCCGACGAGGCTAACCTGAAGATGCAGACGCTCTGGACGGAGATGAAATCAGCCGAGGACGAGAATTCCAACCGCTGGATAGTTCCGGTCTTCCTGCTGTTCTGCGTGGGACTGATGATATTCGTACTTGTTCGGAGACATATAAAATCTAAGAAAGATATATTTTAAGGTGAGAGAATTTGTTTGTTGAAAATCTGATATTCAGCCTGAATGCGACAGTTCCGGTCTTCCTGATAATGGTGTTCGGCTGGTGCGTGAGGAAAGCCGGTCTGCTCGACGACCACACGACGGCAAAGCTCAATAAATTCGTTTTCCGGACGCTTCTTCCGGCACTGTTGTTCATGGACTTGTCAACAGCCGATTTCCGGAAAGTCTGGGACGGAAAGTTCATACTTTTCTGCATGGCGGCGACTCTGCTGAGCATCGGAGCGGCGGTGCTGTATTCGCTCATACACAAGGACAAGGCAGAGCGTGGCGAGATAATACAGGCGGCATACCGGAGCAGTGCGGCAGTGCTTGGCATAGCTTTCGTAAATAATATCTACGGCCACGCACAGATAGCGGCTCTTATGATAGTTGCAACAGTTCCGCTGTATAACGTCGCAGCAGTCGTGACGCTCTCGCTGACATCTCCCGACCGGAAAAAAGACGGCAGTATATTCAAAGACACCGTGAAAGGCATAGTGACGAACCCGATAATCCTCGGAATAGCGGCAGGTATAATATGGTCGCTCATCGGCATACATCAGCCGGTGATAATGACAAAGAGCATCTCATATCTGGGGAATATGGCGACTCCGCTCTCGCTGACAGCTCTCGGAGCATCGTTCAGGATCAGCGATGCTAAGGGAAAAGTCGGCATAACAGTGGGAGTAGTCGTGCTGAAACTCTTTGTGTTCTGCGGAATATTCCTGCCGGCAGCAGTACATTTCGGATTCCGTGGCGAAAAGCTGATAGCGATACTCGTTATGCTCGGAAGTGCAACGACCGGAAGCTGCTTCGTCATGGCAAAGAATTTCGGACATAAGGGAGTCATAACAGCATTCGCAGTAATGCTCGCAACCCTCGGAAGTGCTTTCTCACTGACAATGTGGCTGTTCATACTTAAAACACTTAATTATATATAAGCAAAAGGTGCAGGAGCGGATAGCTTCTGTGCCTTTTTTCGTACTGTACTATAACTACGGCACGAGCGAAGAAAGCATCAACGGACGAAGCGATCAAGCTCGGTCAGCTCGCATGAGGGGTAGTAGTGTGCGATTATCTCCTGCCATGAGCTGCCGGCGGCTGCCATTGAGTTCGCACCGTACTGGCTCATTCCGACACCGTGGCCGAAACCTCTTGTAGTGACGACGGCATCTCCGTCCTCGTATCTCACGTCGAAAGCCGGAGAACGCAGGGAAAGAGCCTGCTTCACGTCGTATCCCGTCACGGTGAGATCACCGGCTCTGGCAGAAATGACCGTACCAGACGGAGAAACAGCTATCACGGAGAGCCATTCCGTCATATCTTCTCCGAGCGAAATACCGGGAAAAGCCGTTTCGAGCATATACCGGAGCGTTTCCGCAGAGAACCGCTGCTCGTCGAGATATCTCGGTGCGGAAGTGTCCTCGCTGCTGTCAACGGGAATGAGATATTCAACATCAGTTCCCCACGCATTTCCGGCACTTTCGGTCATTCCGGGGGATATCGAATGAAAAGCGGCAATTATCGGCTCATCATCGAAAGTGATTATATACGGAAGCACCTCGTCCACGGCTTCTGATATGCGTGAATAGTAAGCGTCGGCATTTTCGCCGTAGCACTTCTTAGCCTCCTCCTCGGTGAGAAAACCCTGATATACGGAAGTATCGTCCGAAAGGTCAGCACCGCACAGTCCCGGCGTAGGCGAAGCAAGCTCCCGGAGATGCTGCCTTTCAGCGTAAGTGTGTGCAGCCACAGCCTGAGCCTTGAGAGCTTCTTCCTCGAAAGCGGCAGGCATCTCGGCACAGACAGCCCCGATGACGTATTCCCTGACCGGAACTTCCCTGACTTCTCCGGTGGAAGTACACAGGACTTTGTAGTATCCGGCGGGAGCAGGCTTTTCATCGTTAGCCGGAGCTGTTTCAGCCTGTGCGGACGTTCTCTGCGATGCAAGAACGGGAACAGCCGGTATCACCACGACAGAAGCCGCTGTCACAAGAGCTGAAAGTATTATCATTTTCATAAAATGCCTCCTCTTTTTCCATGAGCCGTTATCGTCTTCAGACAATGCGGTGCATGGTGTGTCTCACCTGTAAAGTTCTATTTGACATGGGCGGAATTATAGTGTATAATTAAGAGTGAATACATTGAAGGAGTGTGATAATGATGCCGTCATTGATCTCAGGTGCTAATATTACAGGTCTATGCAAAGAACTGGCAGAAAATTCCCGTATAGAGCAGCAGCTCTACGAAAAATATCATGTTAAAAGAGGTCTCCGCAACAGCGACGGAACAGGTGTCGTTGCAGGTATCACCAATATATGCAATGTTCACGGATATCTTCTCAATGAAGGAGAAGTCGAAGCTATCCCCGGACAGCTCATTTATCGTGGATATAATATAAATGACATAGTTGCAAATGTAGAGGCAGAAAACCGCTTCGGCTATGAGGAGACAGCATTCCTGCTGCTTTTCGGACATCTTCCGACTGCTCATGAGCTTAAAACTTTTACCAAGTATATATCCCTCAAAAGAGATCTCCCGAACGGATTCGTTGAGGATATGATACTCAAAGCTCCGTCAAAGAATATCATGAACAAGCTCGCACGTTCAGTGCTGGCTCTCTATTCCTATGACGACGAATGTGAGAACAAGGAACTCGAAAACGAGATGCGTACAGCCATAAGCCTTATCGCAAAGCTCCCTGTTATAATGGCTAATGCCTATCAGGTCAAAAGACGTGTATTTGACAACCAGAGCATGATAATGCACCCGATAAACTACGAGGAGAACACAGCTCAGTGCATACTCTCGCTCCTTCGTCCTGACAGACAGTATACGAACGACGAGGCACAGATGCTCGACAGACTTCTCATGCTCCAGGCTGAACACGGCGGCGGAAACAACTCCACATTCACCTGCCGTGTGCTTACGTCATCGGGAACTGATCCGTATTCCACATACTCATCAGCTATATGCTCGCTCAAAGGCCCACGTCACGGCGGTGCTAATCTTCAGGTGATACATATGCTCGACGATTTCAAGGCAAATATCAAGCACTGGGACAACGAGGGCGAAGTCGCTGACTATATGCGACGCACTATCCGCAAGGAGACAAACGACGGTTCAGGCCTTATCTACGGTATGGGACACGCTGTATATACTATATCCGATCCCCGTGCAGTGATACTCAAGAAGAAAGCCTTCGAGCTTGCTGCCGGCAAGGAGATAGAAGCTGAATTCAGACTTCTCGAAACGATAGAGCGTCTTACTCCGGAGATATTCAAGGAGATGAAGGGCAGCACAAAGACGATGTGTGCCAATGTTGATATGTATTCAGGACTTGTTTACCGTATGCTCGGCATACCGGACGAGCTGTTCACTCCGCTCTT
>CADBQF010000130.1 GCA_902796705.1 Ruminococcus flavefaciens | reverse complement strand
TCCCGTCAGGGGAAAATTTAAGCTGAAAGTTTTAGGAAGGGAGTTTGAGGGAGAACCCTTTTTCAAAAGGGTTTCCCTCATAATAGGCATACGCCGCAGCAGCAGAACCGAAGAAAGGCAGTTACTTTTTTGGTGGGGAGGAGTTATGACAAAATTCGTCTTATGAGATGATATATAATATAACCGGGAGGTGTGCTTATGGGCATGGAGATAATCAAAGACAAAGGCAGCACGGTGGCGGTACTCAGCGGAGAGATAGATCACCACAATGCGAAGCAGCTCCGGGCGGAGCTGGACAGGTACATAATAACTGCACAGCCGCCGGAGCTGACGATAGATCTCACCGGGATAACGTTCATGGACAGTTCGGGGATAGGTCTTATCATGGGGCGGAGCAAGCTCATCAAGGAATGCGGCGGAAAGCTGGAAGTCCGAAGTCCTCAGCCGTATATCCGCAGAGTCCTGAAACTTGCGGGCATTGAAAGGCTCGTCAAAATAAAATAGGAGGTAAAAATGGAGATACTTAACGAGATACGCTTCATCATGCCGTCGCTTTCGGTGAATGAGAGTGCGGCAAGGGCGGTCGTATCGTCATTTGTGACACAGGCAGATCCGACAGTTGAGGAGCTTTCGGATATAAGGACTGCCGTTTCGGAGGCTGTGACGAATTCCATAGTTCACGGCTACAGAAAGACACAGGGAAGCATCGAGCTTACTGTCCGTATCCTCACCGGGAACGAGATCTACATAAAAATAAGGGACAAGGGCTGCGGTATCCCTGATGTGAAAAAGGCGATGCAGCCGCTTTTCACTACAGCTCCGGAGGAGGAACGTTCCGGACTTGGATTTTCCGTGATGACTTCATTCATGGACAGGCTCAGCGTACACAGCAAGGTCGGAAAGGGAACTTCCGTCATAATGCGTAAGAGGCTCGGCAAAAATGGAAACTGAAACAAAACGTCCGACAGCAGAAGACAATCTCGGACTCGTCCACCTTTGTGCGAATAAATTCCGTGGGCGTGGGATAGAGTATGAGGAGCTATATTCTGCCGGCTGCATAGGACTTCTCAAAGCTGTGAAAGCTTTTGACAGCGGACGGGGAGTGCGGTTCTCGACATATGCCGTGCCTGTGATACTCGGAGAGATAAAGCGGCTCTTCCGTGACGGCGGAACGATAAAAGTCAGCCGCAGCCTGAAAGAGCTTTCCATGAAGGTACAGCGGCTTTGCGAGGGATTCAGGCAGAGCGAGGGCAGAGAGCCGACAGTCAGTGAACTTGCGAGGCTCACCGGCGAAACTGAGGGCGATATAGCACAGGCACTCTGCGTGAGTCAGCCGCTGATGTCGCTCACTTCATCTGACGAGGACGAGGGGCAGATAGATATACCCTCCGAAGCCCCCGATGAAGATATAGTCGATATCCTTGCACTCCGGCAGATAATGGCAAAGCTCCCGGACAATGACAGGATACTTCTTGAACTGCGTTATTTCAGGGGACTCACCCAGTCGAAGACGGCGAAGATACTCTCCATGACGCAGGTGCAGGTATCAAGGCGTGAAAAAAAGCTCCTCACGCAGATGCGAAAGGAGCTTCTTGACTGATTCAGAATATGATACTGCTTATGACAGCATTTGAAACGAGCATACCCTCCGGAGTAAGGGAGAGATTTTTTCCGTCAAATAAGACATAGCCTGCTTTTTCGAGAGCAGGTATTTTTTTTGCGATGCGGCTTTTCTGTTCCGGGAAAAGATCAAGGTCAAGGCCTTCCGTAAGTCTCAGGCGGAGCATGGCGAATTCTTCAAATCCGCACGGAGACTCGTCCGTGACAGTGACAGGCTGGACATCGCTCCCGACAAAAGCGGCTGCATCACGGGGGACGGCAAAGCGTTTCCCTTTATAGCACGAATGAGCGGAAGGGCCTATGCCGATATAGTCCAGACATTTCCAGTAGCGGCAGTTGTGGCGGCTCTCATAGCCGGGGTGCGAGAAATTCGATATCTCATACTGCATAAAGCCTTTTTCGCCCAGAAGCCGTACAGTATCGAGATACAGCGAAGCCGCTTCATCGTCATCGGGCAGGAGAGCTTTCACATCATCGCAGTCGAAAGGCGTTCCCTCCTCGACTTTCAGCAGATATGACGAGATATGCGTGACAGGCAGTTCAGCAAAACGCTCTATTGAATACCTGAGACTTTCAGCAGTCTGACCGGGCAGAGCCGTCATGAGGTCGCAGGAGATGTTCCTGAAACCGGCGGCATACGCATCGAGAACGGCTTTTTCCGCACGCCTTGCCGAATGAGTCCTTCCGAGGAAGTGAAGTTCGCTGTCGTTCATCGACTGCACGCCGACAGAGAGCCTGTTTATCCCGGCTGAAAAAAATCCGCTGAGTCTGTCCGGTGAGAGCGTATTCGGATTTGCTTCGAGAGTTATCTCCGCATCGTCAGCGAGCAGGAAATTCTCCTTTATCTCCCGGAGAATGAGCGATACTTCCTCCGCCGTGAGCAGCGACGGAGTGCCGCCGCCGAAGTAGACGGTATCAGTTATATATCCACGGTCGGAATAGTGCCTTATATTACGCATAACAGCCTGAACGTAATCTCCGGCTGTATCCTTTCTGTACGGGAGCGAATAGAAATCGCAGTAAGCACATTTTCTTCCGCAGAAAGGGACGTGGATATATATTCCGAGGGACTTCATATCTCTATCCTTATGGATTCCTTCATTTTAAAGCAGAAGGCATTCACGAGCCTCGGCACGATGACCATAGACAGCAGAAGTCCTGCAACGATGAATACCTCATAGTAAGGAGCTTTCAGGTAGGTGATAACAACGAGGATAAAAGCAGCGAGACAGTACATGGCATTGAAAATAGTCGCACCCTCGCCGTTGACGCAGCGAGTGCCGCATTTCGGGCAGGCTTTTCCTTTGGAGTTCATCTGACCGGCAAGAGCCTTTGTCAGGGGATTGAAAGTCTTCTCACCGCAGTGAGGACAGGTGTATATGCTCATAAGATTATCCTTTCAAAAAACACAAATGCGGCGAAGCCGCACATAATGGGAGTCAAGGGGGATGATATCCTCCTTGCAGGGGGTGAATGAGGGGTGACTCCCTACAGTGTAGGGATCAGTTGCCTTCAGCACTGAGTTCAGGCCGCTCTTTGCTTAGAGCCGCTTTCTTGCATATCCTGCATCTCGGCAGCTTTTTGAGAGTATTCTCCATAGGCTTCATCGGGGAAAGCTTCTTTGCCTTTCTGCGGACGGACTTCCGAGCGAGAAATCTTCCGGCATATGCGACAAGGCACGAGAGCAGTATCACAGCCTGAGCCGCAAAAATGCCCGTGCTGTTGCTGTCTCCGGCGATAAGTCCGACAAGCCATATAAGCACGGCAGCAGTTATGTACATCGCCGGAGTTATATCATAAAGATGATGCCTTAAAAATCGTGAGAGGTCGCTCCTGCCGTCCGTCGTGAGCATTATCACGTTGAGCAGGAGCAGTACAGCGAAAAATACGAACATTAAATAGTTGAACATATATATCACTCTCCTGAATGCTTATCAGCTGTCGAGTTTGAGTACGCTCATGAAAGCTTCCTGCGGGACTTCTACCGTACCGAGCTGACGCATACGCTTCTTTCCCTCTTTCTGCTTTTCGAGGAGCTTTTTCTTACGTGTGATATCACCGCCGTAGCACTTTGCGAGAACGTC
>CADBQF010000129.1 GCA_902796705.1 Ruminococcus flavefaciens | reverse complement strand
TAGGAAGGGAGTTTGAGGGAGAACCCTTTTTCAAAAGGGTTTCCCTCATAATAGGTGTGTGCATATGTATAAGTTCCCCGGCAGGGGGTATTTTTATATGTAGTATTCCTTCATGGTATCGAGGCAGAGGCAGGCGAGTTTTCCGGTGCTGCACGCTGCACAGTCTATATAGAACACTCTGCCGCTTCGGAATATCTCGGCTTTGCCGGTAAAGAGCAGTGTGGGTGTATGGCCGCAGATGACATATACGTCCTCGTCGCTGTAATATTTCTCTTTGAAAGTCGGGCGGTAGGAAAGGAGTTCTTCTGCTGTATAATCACGGAGTTTCCTATCCGGGCGGAAATTTCCAAGCCCTGCATGGACGAGGACGAATATCCTGCCGTTCACCTCAGCGATATCATACAGCGGGAAGCCTGACATATATTCAAGGACTGCCGCTCTCTGCTCCGGAGAAAGCTTCCGGAAGCCTTTCAGAGTTGTTTCTCCGCCGTCGTATATCCAGTCTATGAGGAGATTCATAGCTTCGGCATTTAAATGAGTTTCGGCGTTTTCCTCTGTTATATCGACAGAAAGGCGGCTGAGGACATAGAACGCAAAGAGGTCATGATTTCCCATTATGGGGAATACGTTGCTTCTCTGCATCATATCAAGAAGTATCTCCACAGGCTTTTCTCCCCTGTCAACGACATCACCGATGATATACAGCATATCATCATCAGAAAAGCCTATTTTTTTCAGCATGGCGGCATATTTATCATATTCGCCGTGTATATCGCTCATAACGTAGACAGACATATCTTTCCTCCTGTTCAGACGGAGCTTTTTTCCGGCGGAGGTGTTTTGCAGCAGACTGCACAGAACACACGCTCCGCACCGCTCCTGACAAGCAGTGATGTGATCTCATTCAATGTGCTTCCGGTCGTGCAGATATCGTCGATGAGGAGTATCGTTCTGCCTTTGACTTTTTCGGGAGATACTACCTTATAGGCATCGATGACGTTTTTCTTCCTGTCGTCTGCCGAGAGCTTTTTCTGTTCGGGTATAGCTTTTACCTTGACGATGATCTTATTATCCGAGGGAATACCGAGTTCTTCGCTGAGTGCATCAGCGATCAGCCGTGTCTGGTCATATCCTCTGATGCGGACTTTCCGCTTATGTCCGGGGACAGATGTGATGATATCGATAACGTCAGGAATACCCTCACGTATAACTTCTGCGAGGTAATGGCTGAACGCTCTTGCCGCCATTGCACCGTTTCCGCTTTTGAGCAGATATATGCTGTTCTTCACGTTTTCGTCATAGTCGAAAGCCGCAAAGAATCCGGCTGCACCGTCTATCTCGGTCTGACCTGAATAGACATTCATATCAGCCGTACAGGTCTCACAGAAATAGCCCTCTGCGTCGAGCAGCTCTCCGCATTCCGGACAGCGGTTGGGAAAGAAGTAATGGAGTATCGCTCTTTTCAGTTTCCCGTCCATATCAGAAATACATATAGAGCTGGCACTTTATCATTCCGTTGTAGAGTTTTCTGCGTTTGGCGGCATTTGTGCCGAAGAATTTCTCGAACTGTTCGTGGGGAGAAATTATGTAGCTCTGGCGGCTGCCGCCTTTTCCGAGGACTCTGCCCATTATCTTGTAGATATTCTCTGCCTCACGGAGTTCAAGAAGACGCTCGCCGTAGGGTGGATTGCAGATGACGGTCGAGTCTTCCGGCTGGACGAATTTAGAGATATCAGCCTGTTCTATCTTTATCCTTGACTTGATGCCTGCCTTGTGAGCATTATCGAGAGAAAGTGCAACGGCTGCATCGTCGATATCGAAGCCTATTCCTCTGAATTCGGCACTCTTGTCAACGCAGTCGATAGCTCTGCTCCTCTCCTCCTGCCATATCTTATTATCGAAGCAGCTCCACTTTTCGGCGGCAAAGCGTCTGTTGATGCCGGGAGCTATCTTCAGTGCCTTGAGTGCGGCTTCTATGAGGATAGTACCGCTTCCGCAGAAAGGATCGCATACTATCGTATCCGGGCGTACTCTTGCGAGATCGACGATACCGGCAGCAAGTGTCTCCTTGATAGGTGCTGCATTGGAATTGCGGCGGTAGCCTCTCTTGTGGAGTCCTATGCCGCTCGTATCGAGATATATCGTTACGATATCCTTGAGTATGCTGAACTTTATCTGTACAGGTGAACCTGTCTCGCTGAACCAGCTTATGCCGTACTTCGATTTTAGTCTCTCGACTGCTGCTTTCTTTATGATAGACTGACAGTCAGGCACGCTGTGAAGTGCTGAGTCGAGCGAATATCCCTTTACCGGGAAAGCATCTTCCGGCTGGATATATCTTTCAAGCTCTATAGCTCTCACGCCCTGGAAAAGTTCCTCGAATGTCGCCGCACGGAATTCAAGCAGCTCTATCATTACACGCTCGGCTGTAGAAAGGCAGAGATTCGCCCTTGCGAGGACATTCTCATCACCTGTGAAGCTTATTTTTCCGTCGCTGACTTTGAGGTCAGTACCGCCTATCTTGTTTATCTCATATTTAAGCACGCTCTCCAGACCGAAATGGCACGGACAGCACAGTCTCATATTTTCACCCATATTTTTCTCCTTTATCATCAGCAGGGGAAGACCTGCCATAAGTAAATCTTTCCATATATACATTGAGATACCAGCCGAATCATCAGCCGGTATCTCATTTTTTCTGATTCAGTTATATATCACAGCGGAACATTACCATGTTTCATAGCCGGCATCTCCGCCTTCTGACCAGCCGGTATCGCCGCCTTCTGACCAGCCGGTGTCACCGCCTTCTGACCAGCCGGTGTCGCCGCCTTCTGACCAGCCTGTATCTCCGCCTTCCGACCAGCCGGTGTCGCCGCCTTCTGACCAGCCGGTGTCGCCGCCGCCTGACCAGCCTGTATCGCCGCCCCAGCCGCCGGAATTGTTCGACCAGCCGCTGTTGTTATTGTTGTTATTATTGTATGAACCTGCTCCGCTGTTGTCGGTGTAGCCGTTGCCGTTTACGATGATGCCGGTGTGTGAACCGTTGCAGACAGGAGCATTCGTTGACTTCCAGTAACCTGTTATGCCCTTGGGACAATACGGGCCTGCTATCATACCTGTCGCTGAACACATTGCTGCCTGGATAACTGTCGGACACGGATCGAAATCTGCCGGAGTGTCAGAGAACTGCGTGTTTGCGTATTCGCCTATTACGTTGTACCATACCTGTGCCGACTTGAAGTTTGAAGGCAGGCAGAGGTTGATGTTGTTGTACTTGTAACCAACTGTGATACCGCTTACGAAGTCTCTTGTAAGACCTACGAAAGCCTCGTCGTACCAGTTATCTGTAGTACCTGTCTTGCCGACAACGACTTTGTTTCCGAGTCTTGCGGCTGTACCTGTACCGTTGTCTACGACGTTCTTGAGAAGTCGGTTCATTACCCATGCTGTCTCGTCTGAAACTGCCTGTCTTGCATTTCCGTCGTTCTGGTAGATGACCTGCTGTGTGCCGTCCTCGATCTTTGTAACGATATGGGCATCGTTGTAGATACCTGCGTTGCCGTAAGGGAGGTAAGCATTTACAAGGTTCTCAAGAGTTATACCGTATGTGAGAGCTCCGAGTGCGAGCGGTGCATCTGCCTTATCGAGCGGATCGTTGAGCTTCATGCCGAGCTTCTGTGTACAGAAGTCGAATACTGCTTCAGGAGTCATCATCTCTACGAGCTGTACCGGTACGGTATTGAATGACTGCTGGAGGAAGTAGTAAACATTGTGGTAAGCATATGAAAGCGTGTTGCCGTAGTTCGTAGGCCACGGCTTTCCGTTTGCGTCCTTTGTTACCGGGGCATCACGGAATACTGAACCCCAGTGGATAGTATCTGTCTCGATACCGAGACCGTAAGCCGCAACAGGCTTCATGGTAGAACCTACCTGACGTGGTTCCTGTACTGCGTAGCTCGTCGAGAGCGATGTGGTCTTTTCGCCCCAGTCACCGGCAAGAGCCTTTACTGAGCCGTCGTAGTTGAGTGCGATGAACGCAACGTGCGGGAGGTATTCTTCCGCCTCGCCGTCGCCGTCAAGGTCTGCCCAACGCCTTACGCTGTCAACATATACGAGATTTCCGAGGTCGAGGAAACGCTCCTCAACGTACTTCTGCATATCGTCGTCTACAGTTGAATAGATCTTGTAGCCGCCCTTGTTTATACGTCTGAAAGCTTCCTGCTGGTCGATGTTGTACTCGTTGCAGAAGAAGTCAGAAACTTCGTAGTACATAGCGTCTACTACCCATGAATAAGCTTTCTGCTCCTCTTCCATTTCCTTTGCACTGTCTTCGGGGTGGAGTCGGAGATATTCCGGAGAATCGGTATATATCAGCTTTGTATTGATATACTCCTGATACTCGTCGAATGTGATAGCACCGTTCTTGTAGAGCTGACCGAGAACGTAATGCTGACGCTCCTTGTTGTTCGCACGACCGTCAACTATGAGATTTCCGTCATCGTCATAAGTTTCAACGAACGGGCCGTAGAACTGCGGGCTTTTCGGGATAGCGGCAAGCACGGCTGCCTCCGGGATAGTGAGTTCCCATGCGTTCTTTCCGAAGTAACGGATCGAAGCGAGCTGTATGCCGTTGATCGGGCCGCCGAATCCGATATAGTTGAGGTACTCTTCGAGTATCTCGTCCTTTGAGTAGGTCTTTTCGAGCTGCATCGCACTGAAGATCTCACGTATCTTACGCTGCGGCGTATGCTCGTCGTCACCTGTGAGGTTCTTGATAAGCTGCTGAGTGATCGTCGAACCACCCTGCTCGGTATCGTAGATATGGACGAACATATTTACGAAAGCTGAGAATGTACGCTTGTAGTCAACGCCGTCGTGTGTATAGAAACGTTCGTCCTCGGTATACACGAAAGCGTCCCTTACGTACTGCGGAAGTTTTTCGATGTCCACAGGGATTCGCTGAACGTCGGTCTTTACACGGTTGAGGATAACGATCTCTTCACGTCCGTTCTCGTCTTTGCTTATGCCGTAGAAATAGGTATCACTTCCTGATTCAAGCTCCTGGAGAGTGATATTCGTCGAGTCGTCCATGAAGTCAAGCACGTACACAGTCAGTGCTGAACATACTATCGTTCCTGTTATAACGATAACAAGGAAGAGCGACAGAAGCGTTGTTGCGATGACCATGATGAGCTTTTTGAAGATAAGAAAAGGCAGACTGTGCTTTTTCTTGCTGCTTTTCTTAGACTTCTTCTCGTTCCCGGCTCTCTGGACAGGTATATCTCCTGCCGCAAGAGAAGGATTAGACATATTATCTTTCATCTTGTCGTTTGCCGCCGGAAATGGCAGCAGCTCCTTTCGTTTTTTAGTCGGTTTCGGGACAGCACTGTCCCTTATGCGTATACATATTATAGTATACCATGATTTCCCGTCTTTGTTAAGCTTTTTTTGAAAAAACCGTCATTTTGTATAATATTAAAATTCCGTGAAATAATATTTACAGCAAATTTTAGCAAAGGAGGCTGTTCATTGAAACGCTTTGATAAAAAGGTATTCTTTACGCTCCTGTCGTCGGTCACGATGTCGGGATTCATAGTCATATGCACCCTGAGCCAGTCGCTCAGTTTCAGGAAAGCGGAAGCCAAAGCCGAACGCTCCGTGAAGGAGCTTCCCGAACCTGTCTGCATCGTCAGGGAGTATAACGGAAAGATAGGTGTTTTCCGTGGAGGGAGCGAAACTCCCTATATGGTCGTTGATTTCGATACTTCCCTGCTGTCAGAGGCAGACCGTGAAGATATCGGCAGCGGGATAGTCATGGAAAGCAGCGAAGAACTGCGTCATTTCATCGAAGACATATCGTCCTGACGCTTTTTGTGCTTTTTCTTCTTCCTGACGGAGAAGCCGAAGTCTCCGAGCTTTCTGCCGAGTGCGAAGTATTCTCCGTGGGCGTATGCGGCAAGGCCTGCCTGCTGGAGATTGAGTTTTCCCTTGCTGTCGATGAATTTCTCGTCAACGTCTATGCCGACTATCTCCGCAAGGAACATGGTATGACTGCCGAGCGGCTTTGCTTCGGTGACTCTGCATTCAAGGCTGACGGGGCATTCTTCTATGACCGGGACGGATATTTTCTGAGCCGGGACGGTATGGAGTCCGCAGGCTTTTATCTTGTCGGTGTCCTTTCCGCTCTTCACGCCGCAGAAGTCGGTCGTTTTCACCATAGCGGAAGTGGTAAGGTTGATGACGAATTCCCCCGACTCCTTTATGATGTCATGGGAATACCTCTCCGGTCTTACTGAAATATATGTCATGGGCGGACGTGTACAGACTATGCCTGTCCAGCCTATAGTGAGTACGTTCGTTTTTCCGGCTGTGCCGCAGGTGACGAGTGCAGCCGGTACAGGTGCGAGAAGTACGCTGCCTTTCCAGAATTGTTTAGCCATATATCGTTTCCTTTCGTATTTTGTCCTGACGGCAGCAAGTCCGGCAGATCTTTTTCTGTTGAAAATCCCTGTCAGATGTGGTATAATTGCAGCAGAAAGGAATGATTCTTTATGCCTCAACTCAACAGGAATGAGATAAATGCCCTGCGGTACTATACAGGTGATACTTCATGCTGTCCGGATTATCCGGACAACGCAAAAGCTTATGTCGTGCTGAATTCGCTCTTTTTCAGCGGCATCGCCACCGAATCGGCAAGAGCCGCCGAGGGGAAATTCCTCGACTCCGCTCTCATAACGGATATCCCGATGCTGTGCGACCTGCTCGGAAATATATTCTCCGCTTTCTCCCACGCTGTCAGCCCGGCTGATATGCAGACTTTCCGTGTGGAGAGATATTCCGACTATCAGAAGATACTCGAAGCCGGAAGAACTGTTTCGTTCACATCGACTTCAACTGCCGGTTTTCTCGATGCCTACCGTGACAGAAAAGGCATAGCTCTCATGAGATTCAGCCTGCCTGCCGGGACTCACTGCATCGATATGGCTTCTCTCCTCGATGAATACCGCAAATCCGGCGAGCAGGAGATACTTCTCCCTCCGCTCATGAAGCTCGGTATTTCGCAGATCCCACTCACCGAAAGCGAAAAAAATATCACCGACAGCTCCGGAGAGCCGCCTGCTGTTTCATGTTCAGCCGTATGCTCCGGATATTCTCCGATGCGAATGGCTGATGATATTTCTGCTGACGGTGCATCTGCCGGAGAGCGTGTATTCGCCGCCCTCAATTCCGGAAAGACTCCGGAAGATGAGGATATCCGGCTCTACACCGAATGGAAGAAGTCGCTGTTTATCTGCTGACTATAAGATACTCTGCCTTGCCTGAGAGCGTATATTCCTTTCTGCCAGCCGGGAGGAATATGCACTCTCCCTTTTTTATGTCCATGCTCTCACCGCCGCCGGAGATATTTCCCTCTCCGCCGATGCAGAGTATCGCCCTGAACGACCTCTCGTCAGTCATGATGTCCATTTCCGTCCTGACGACTGCCTTTACCGTCCTGAATGCACGGCAGTGACAGAGGACTTCCACCTCATAGGCTCTGCATGAGATGCTGTCGCCGTCATAGTCATAGTCCACCGGCGAAAGCGACATCACTTCAAGTGCGTTCTCTATGTGGAGCGGACGCTTGTTACCGTCCTTGTCGGTGCGGTCATAGTCGTATATCCTGTAGGTGATATTGCAGTCCTGCTGTATCTCCGCAAGAACTATGCCCTTTCCGATAGAATGCACCGTTCCTGCCGGTATGAAGAACGTATCGCCCTTTTTGACCTTCACATAGTTGAGATATTTTTCGAGAGTGCCGGAAGCTATAGCCTCCCTCACCTTTTCCCTCGTCATCTCCTTTTTGAAGCCGTAAGCTATGCGTGAACCCTCCTCGGCTTCAAGGATATGCCACATCTCGTGCTTGCCGTTCTTGCAGCCGTGAAGACGTGCGTATATATCGTCCGGGTGTACCTGTACCGAAAGATCGTCTGCCGCATCTATGAGCTTTATAAGTACAGGAAATCCCTCTTTGCAGCGGCTCCCAAGAAGTGCAGGCTCTCTTTCAATGACTTCCGAGAGAGTCATTCCGGCATTCTCTCCGCTGATGACTATGCTCTTTCCGTCAGGGTGTACAGAGCATTCCCATGTCTCTGCAAGCGGCGAGAGCGGTATGTCCTTGCCGTATCTCTCACGAAGCTTAGTTCCGCCCCATATAAAACTCTTTCCGGCAGGTGCAAGTTTCATTATACCCATTGTTCCAGTCCTCCATAGAAAAAGGGACTCTTCAAGTACCTTGCCTCATAGCTGTACACATTTTTTGTGGGGCAAAACCTTTCTGAGGAAAGGTTCTTTCCCCACACCCCTTTTCCAAAGACTTTTAACATGATTTTTTCCTGACAG
>CADBQF010000128.1 GCA_902796705.1 Ruminococcus flavefaciens | reverse complement strand
GATACGTGGAGGTCTGATGAAGCTTATCGCACCTCTTATATAATATCAAAAGCTCCCCTGACGAACAGAAATGCCTGTCAGAGGAGCTGTTTTTTATTGTTTATTCTCTGTATACTGCTATATACGGCAGACTGCGGTAATATTCACCACAGTCAAGACCATAGCCAACGACGAAAACATCAGGGATAGTAAACAGCGAATAGTCTGCTTTGATATCGACAGTTCTTCTTGACGGCTTGTCAAGGAGCGTGATTATCCGCAGAGACAGCGGCGAACGCTTTCTGAGCATATCCGAGATATCTTTCAGTGTCCTGCCTGTGTCGATTATGTCCTCAACGATGATAACGTGATATTTGCTTATATCCTGCGAAAGATCAAGCGTGATATCGACCTTTCCCGTTGATTCAGTCCCGCTGTAATAGCTGCTTGCAGCCATGAATCCTATCTCGCAGGGAACGCTCACGGCACGGCAGAGGTCTGCAAGAAAGATGAACGCACCTTTCAGTATGCTCACAAGACGTACCGGTCTGCCGTCGCAGATGTCATCTATCATTTTTCCGGCTTTTGCAACAGCCTGCTTTATCTCGTCCTCTGAAATGAGGACTTTTTCAATATGGCTGGTATACTCGTTCTTATCCATATCTTTGACCTTTAGTGAAGTTCAGCCGAGGGAGATCATTGTCATATCATCGCTGCGGCAGGCTTCGACAGCTTTTTCAGCACCGATGACGCAGATGTGACCTATCTTTTCGAGTTCGTCTGCCTTTTCTGCAAGATCCTCTGCTTTGAGCGAGAGAAGGCGGCTGCGGCGTGCAAGGCGTACCTCGTCTGTCATTCCCTTGAAATAGAACACATCGGCTATACTTCCCTTGTCTATATCGTTTATGAGCGGTTCACCGGAAGCTATCGTGCTGATGATGTAATTATCAAGCACCGGCTTTCCTGCACAGTATTCTCTGAGGAAATCTGCCGAGCGGCGGAATATATCTATGCTTCCTGCCGGAGAGGGATCACGGTAAGTGTGCATCATCTGAACGCCCACACTGTCACCGGTGAAGCCTGTTCCGTAAGCACCGCCCTTTACACGCACTTCGCCCCAGAGGAATTCATACGTGAGAACAGAAGAAAGGAGATTCCATACAGGGCGGTCATCTTCCGGCTTTGAGAGAGCTGCTGCTGCGTATGATACGCCTGACGGTATCACAAGGCCTGTTTTTTCCGGGATATCACATACGACTGACGCTGCATCAACAGTGCAGGCTTCTCCGTGCGGGAAACGTTCTGCAAAGAGTTTTGCAGGCATGGGAGAAGAAGATGTGCAGCTCACTGTGAGTCTTTCACGGCAGATATACTTCGCTGCGATCTCTTTGAGCTTTGAAATGAGTTCATCTGTCTGTGCATCATCGGCAGAAGCAAGCTCGTGGATACGGCGGTATGATGTTATACCGTAGAAAAGCTCGCCTGCTGTTCCCTCTGATGAAAGACCGGCAGCAGCACGGCGGCGTGCATAGGCATGGCCGCTTCCGATCATTGCCTGACGGATATCTTCATCTTCCTGTCTGATATTTTCAAGGATAAGGTCACGCTTGTCGAAAACTGTCTCGTTGAGTATTTCGCTTACGAGGTCAAGTGCCTCTTCCCTGTTCTTGTCAAGGAACTGCGTGCTTACAGCGAGGAAGATACGGCATTTGTCGGACTCACCGAGCTTTGTGAACATTTTTATCCTGATAGAGAGCGAGCCGAGAAGTCCGGTTATCTTCTTCTGCATCTCCTCGCCCGTGCTTTTCTTCGTGGGAAGCTCTGCAAGAAGTTCTGTGAGAAGTCTTGCGTAAACGTACATATCCTGCGGCAGATCGGATATATCAAAATAATAGTTAAGACCTGTTATAGCTCCGACAGAAGACGTGTGGTACAGAAGCTTTATATCGTCTGACTCGGTGACTTCCGTTGATACAGCGAAAGGTTCTTTGCTGACCTCGGAGAGCGGAAGCACGGGGAGAGTGGCTTTCTGCTCAGGAGAATCCTCTGTCTGCTGCCAGATATCGAGCTTTTCGTTCTTTGCGATTATATCGTTTATGCCGTCTTCGTCCATAGCAGCGACTCTTTCGCTGATACGCCTTTCCTCGTCGGTGCGGAGCTGCTCGTCATACGTATCGGAGGGTATCGCATAAAGGACAGCTCTGCCGTTTTCGTCGAGAAGCCATTCTTCGAGGAGTTTTTCATAGTAGTCGGTATCGAGTTTTTCACGCAGGGAAGCAAATACTTCTCCGCAGTCGATATAGTGCAGCACATCGCCGCCGTAGAGCCATGAAGACAT
>CADBQF010000127.1 GCA_902796705.1 Ruminococcus flavefaciens | reverse complement strand
CTTGGCATAGTAAACTTCCGGGGCGATATATCCGTCAGTTCCGGCGAAAGTCTTCGCAGACGGCGAGAGCTTGGAGATATTGAAATCTCCCAGCTTATATATCCCCTCCTCACCGACAAAAAAGTTCGCCGGCTTGATGTCTCGGTGGATTATGCCTATCTTGTGGGCAGCCTGGATACCTCTGCCGATATCCTTGGCTATCTTGATTATATTGCCCTCCGAGCAGTCGAGCTTTCCTTTCTGCATGAGCGTCTGCAAGCACTGGAGGTATTCCATTCTGATGAGCAGACAGTAGCCGATCTTTTCGCCCTCGTGAATGACCTCCCGAATGTCCTCCTCCTCATATCCGACGATATACGGACATTTGCGGAGCTTGTACATTATATTTGTCTCGTTTACAGCTTCCTGACGCTTTCTTTCGAGATACTGACGCTTCCTCTCCGGATCGCTGAAAAGGATATCGCCCGTGGTGATCGGCTCGACTTTCAGGGCTGAAACGTCAGTCCTGCCCGAACGCTCTGCCTCGATGCGGTAAACACTCGATGAAGCACCGTAACCCAATACTTCCTTGATATACCAGTTCTCCCAGAGCGGCTGTTTCAGTTCGCTCATTACTATGTCCATTACATTGCTCATACCGCACCCCCTAAAATAACTTGCTTTAATTATAACATATATAATTTATGAAATCAAGGCTTTGCGAACATATGGTATCATTTTCGGACAAATGGGCAAATATCACTATTCAGATATGTACAAATTGTAATCAGATGTCGTTATCGTGTTGTAGCTGATATTGTCAAAATCTATACCCTCGTCGATGCCGTAGTACATGAATATTAGCTGACCGTAGGAGAAATCGCCCTCTGCCGACAATTTCTGGAAAAGGCTGTCAGATGTGAACGAATCGAAATAATGCTCCTTGTACGGAAGTTCCACGAACTGATAATGCTTAGCCCCCTCGTCTATCTGCTGACGGAGGAAATCTATCCTCTGCACGCTGTAGTATTTGTTCGAGATATTCATTCCGCTGAAGAAAACGCACATACACGCAGCCGCAGCCGTTCCGCCGGCAGTGATATACTTCATATCACCGATGCCCGACACATCAACAGCCGCAAACATGATCTCGCACGCAAGCAGTATCCAGAACATGAAGTTCGTGAAAAGACACCTTGCCGTGACCGGAGATATTATCGCAAAAGGTGCGGTCACGATCACCGTGCTTATCAGATAGAAAACGCTCCTGAACATCACGTCTTTCTCAAGATAAGAATAAAACAGATATGCGAGCGATACGATGTACAGGAAGGCGTATGCAAGCTCCAGAGCCTCGAATTTCATCGAATACGAAGTCGAGACAAGGTCGGCACAGCATGACGTGAAGAATGAATACATCGTGTAAGTCCACATGATGAGCGAGCAGATCTTTGCGTATTTGCGGGAAGCCATGCCTTTTTTTATCACGATGAATGTCAGACAGCCTGCAATGACAGCATTGACCGCCCAGAATTCCTTTGAATAATGTGCGACGATAAATTTGAACACATTATAATAAATATCAGCGAACGAAAAATGGAATCCACGGTTTCCGACTTCGTCGCCCTCACCGCCGATCTGCGAATAAGCACCATTGCTGAACATCACAGCCGCACCGATGACAGTTCCGGCAAGATAGAAAATGCTGTGGAGGGAGAGCTTTTTGTTTTTCATTTTAATAATAACGACCGACACCGCCGCAAGCAGGACATTGTAGATCGTTATATGTTCAACACAGAGCGTGACAGCCGCTCCCATGAGCAGAAAAAGCGGCAGAGTGTAAGCCTTCGCCTCGTGCTTTTTGAATATCACACGGAAGAAGTAGAGTATGTAGACCGCCGTGAGGAGGAACGAAAAGGCGTAGTTCGGGAATCCCGATATCCAGTTGAGGACTTCGCCGTAAGTCTCCGCCGGGATCAGCAGGAAAAGCAGAAAAACGGCGATGCAGCTCGTTTTCAGGTGTTTCCTGTCAAGGTCTGTGAGTTTCGCCATGAAGCAGATCATTCCCGTCAGCACGCCCGTATAGAATACCGTCCTGAATACCGGGTATTTCACCAGAAAGATAACAAGGTGATTCGTAAGATAACGTCCGTTAGGCTCACGGAACTCCTTCATTCCGTCGAGATCATTGACGAAATACCATATAAAGTCGTCCGATGTCAGGAACAGACAAACTGCCGATATAAAGGCAAAAACAGCGACCATTATGACAGGATAATGCCTGCCTGCAAACTCTCTAACACTCTTCATAGCAAATTCTCCATATACAAAAATAAAAGCTCCATCATCTGATGGAGCTTTCACAAAGTACCGGCACTGATTTAGTTTCCCGGGCCGTCGCCAGCCAAGTATCATCAACGTGAATGAGCTTAACTTCCGTGTTCGGAATGGGAACGGGTGTGACCTCATTGCTATAAGCACCGATTTGAAGAAACTACTGAACAAGCATTTGTAATGTTTCGGAAGAACTCTGTTT
>CADBQF010000126.1 GCA_902796705.1 Ruminococcus flavefaciens | reverse complement strand
TGGTCTGAAGTACTGTATGCGGCACTGCCAATGCCGACATACACATTGCCGCTGAGAGGGCGGCTGCAATGATCTTTTTCTTCATAAGTGGATCCTCCATTTTTCTCTCTTGGAAAGACTGACTTTCTGCCAGCCTTTCCCGATCTGTTCCCCTTACAGAACAATATGATGATCTCCGGTGCAGCGGAGAATTATCATTTTTCAGTGAGCAGCATCTTTTTCAACACGATAAGGTCGAATATGTCAAGCTCTCCGTCTTCGCAGACATCTGCTGCTTTTATGTCCGGAAGACTTGTATCCTTTGAGGCAAGAAGCCATTTCTGGAACGATACGGCATCAGCGACATCAAAAACTCCGTCTGCATTGACATCGCCTTTTACTGTGCCAGAGCTTTCTGCTCTTGTGAGAAGTTTTGCATTGCTTAGAGTTATCTCTCCGCTGTAGGCTGTTATCGATATACCGTCGAGGTCAGTATAATCAACACCGAGCTGCTCTAAAACGGGAGCTATATCCTCTGCAAGGAAAAGTGCCTTCTCTCCGTTGAAGTAGAACGGCTGGACTGTCTGCCACACTGTCGGACTTCCAGACCATTTCTGCAATGCCACAACAGGCGGATAACCGGCAGGGCTTGTATATTCAACTTCAATCGCATACTTATCTCCGGCTTCTTTGAGCAGGGCAGTGTCAACAGCAACTTTGTCGGCTGTATCAGAGGGTATCGCCTGTTTCAGAGAATATCCGCCGGGATATTTTGCGACATTTGAATAGAGTATCCCATGCTTCGGTGTCTCGCCCTGACGTTCAAACAATTCTGTCAGAGTCACGAATTCGTATCCCTGTTCAACGAGCTGAGGCATAACTATCTTCAGTGCATCTACCGTATTCTGATTTCCGGCTGCATCGTGAAGAAGAACGATCACTCCGTCTTTCGCTCCGTTGAGGATATAATCCGCACGTTCCTGGGCAGTCACGTTTTCCATGTAATCCTGACAGTCTATGCCGCAGATGAACGGCAGGTCTATCGCATCATACATACTCTGGCTGACATCGATGAAAGGCGGACGGAAAAACTTCGTCGGCTCGCCTGTTATCTCCTTTACCTTGTCATCTACGAATGATATCTCCGCTCTGAGCTCCTCTGCTGACATCTTTGACATATTGGAATGAGTCTTTGAATGGTTGTTTATCTCCATGCCCATATCATAGGCACGCCTTACGGAAACAGCACTCTCTGCATTGATATTGTCGCCTATCAGGAAAAAAGATGCCTTTGCGTCATATTCGGCAAGGATATCGAGAATGTCATTCGTGGTAGTCGTGTTCGGGCCGTCGTCAAATGTCAGAGCAATGAGCTTCTTGTTGTCCTCCGCAGCTCCGGCTGTCATCAGGCTGTCCGGTATATCGCCCAGAACTCCGGTCAGTGCTGATAGCGAAAGGAGAGCGGAAAAGATCCTGTTTATCATTAAAATTCACCTCGTGAGTTTTATCTGTTCCTTATTTCAATTATATATTATCACAGTATCACATCATATTCAATAACATTTTGCACATTGTTGCTGACATAATGCGGATTTTCTGTTGACACAGCCTTCACGATGCGTTATACTTTGATAAAGGACGGTGATACCATGAAAAGAATAGGAGTTATCATACCTGCGGTCACGGACGATCTGCAAAGCGAACTGCTCGACGGGATATTCCGTACCGCTTCCGCTGCCGGATATGATGTGATAGTCCTGACGACTGCTACGAATGGACTTGAATTCCACATACAGAACGATATAATGACGGGCGAAGAGAGCATCTATCATCTTCTTGAACGTGCTGTGCTTGACGGTGTTCTGCTCGTATCACAATTTTTCGTAAAAGAGATCGTCCGCCGCATGATCCCTGAGATAATACGGAAAGCCGGACTGCCGTGCATCGACCTCGGCGGTGAAGAACTCGGATTTGAAACTGTCCGCATTCCGCAGGACGATCCTGTGTACGAACTCACCTCTCATCTGATAAAAAAACACGGCAGCCGCCGATTCATATTCCTTGCCGGTCATGAGGGAAATCCCGATTCTGAACAGCGAATGCAGGGATTCCTACGGGCAGTCAATGAAAACGGCTGCCGGTACGAGATTTTCTACGGCGATTTCTGGAAATTGCGTGCTGCCGAACTCGCTGAGGAACTTTTGCAGCATAAGCGTGAGATGCCCGATGCCGTTGTCTGTGCGAGCGATATCATGGCTGTCACTCTCTGTGATACCCTCCAGAAAGGCGGCATATCAGTTCCAGATGATGTACTTGTTACGGGATTCGACGGACATATTTTCGCTTTGTCGAGCTTTCCTACACTCACGACTATCGGAAGTTCAATGTTTGAACTCGGCAAAAGAGGAACCGAAAGGCTCATCAGACTTACAGGCGGTGAAGTGCGTCCTGATCCTTCGTCGGATATACATATAATCTACGGTGCAAGCTGCGGCTGTGTCGAGAAAATAGCTGATTATCAGAGCGTTGCTCTCCGTGTAAAAGAACAGATACGCAGGGATTCAGAGGCTTCCGCAATGCTCGAAATGCGTATCAACGCCGATGTTATAACAAGAACAGCCTGTGTGGAATCGCTCCCGGAACTCATGGAAGTCGTAGATCAGACTGCTCATATAATCAATAACTACTGCTCGCTTTCGCTTTGTATCCTCCCGGACTGGGACGGCGATCCGCAGCAGCCCGACATCTGCCCGACAAAGCCTTTTCCTGAACAGATGCTCTGCCCTATCTCAAAGGAAGCATGGCAGAACGGCAGATATATCGGCACATTCCACACCTCAGACATCGTTCCTATGCTCTCGCAGCCTCACCGACCGGTCACTATGTTCGTTCTGCCGCTCCATGCTGCATCGCAGGTATTCGGATATTTCGCCCTGTCTTATGAAAAGGCAGAGGATTTCACTGTTTCCGTTATGCTTTTCAATATGCTCAGTTCTGTTGCGAACGGACTGCGTATCCTCAGACATAAACGCTATGCGGAATATCTCCAGAAAAAAGTAGAGGAAGCTTCGCTCTTTGATAAAATGACCGATATGCTCAGTAAAAAAGGTCTGCTCCTCCACCTTGAAAAACAGGAGCAGAATAGCTCGCAAAACGGCATTATGCTCGTTACGATAGCAAAACTTTCTGCCGCCCCGGAAGTTCATCATAAAGAACGCCTTCCCGATACAGTCATGCAGTCAGAGCTTCTGCTCGCCAATGCGATCCGGCTGCTGTCAGGCAGAAAATTACAGACAGCACGGCTCGACAAGCGGACGTTCGCTGTCGTTTTTCCGCTTGAAAAAAATGATGCTCCGGAACGCTGTGCGGAGGAAATGATGATACAGCTCGAAGTCCTCATCAGGAAAATGCAGGAAGGCTCGGCAGCAGCGTTTCTCCCTGAACCGCACTATGTATGCGGCCATGTCTATGCTCCGGCTGAAAAGTGTCTTTCCGACCTGCTCGATACTCTCGAAAACAGCAAGCCGAAGGAAAAAGGCTTTACCGGCATAGCTCAGCTCAGAAGACTCCGGCGTGAGATACACAAAGCTCCCGAACTCGGCTGGGATCTCGCTGAACTCGCTAAACGGCTCAATATCAGCAAAAGCTATGTGCAGAAACTCTATAAGGAGAATTTTGGCATAAGCTTCATCGATGACCTCATCGACGCTCGCATCAGCATGGCGAAACAGCTTCTCACTTCGACCGACCTGCGTGTGAATGAAGTCGCTTCTTCCTGCGGCTATCAGAATACAACCCATTTTATGAGACAGTTCAGGGACAGAACAGGAATGTCGCCCTCGGAGTTCAGGGATAAAGAATAGAGATATATCACTGTTATCATACACAGGACTCCGGAAATTCCGGAGTCCATTTTTCGCCATGTTATAACTTCGCTCTATACCTGACAAAAGAATTTCCGGATAATCTAATCACAGAAATCCTATTGACAAAGTATGTATATTATAGTATAATATAAGCATAGTAAATCAGTATGCTTTATGGAGGCGGTTTTATGCGAATGTGTCACATGACGATCTCTTCGGCAAACTGTTCCGCTGCTGTCTGATATGCAATATCTGCCTGTGATCGGACATTTCGTGCGGAGCCGGTTTTGTCCGTTATTCTTATTTACAGGAGGTATTTTATGAAAAGGATTGAAGTTATCTCGCTCGACAGGATTGGCCTTGTGAGTGAGATATCCAACGTGATAAGGCGTATGAACGGCAATATTATCTCTCATACGGCTAATGCCGGTACAGACGAAAACAATATATCTGTTTCCCATTTCAAAGCTGATGTCGATTTTGAGTCACCGGCTGAAAATGAGACCGTTTCACGCCGGCTTCGCAGGATAAGGAACGTAAAACAGGTGAAGATCACCGACCTCTGACCTGAAATTATTTTGACATCTCATACCGACAATATCCCATTCCGGAAATACGCCTGACAGAATCATAATATCGATACTCAAAAAACTACATTGAACAGCACTTCGCTGTATGAGGTGATTTATATGACCACAAGCAAATATTATTACTGCGGAAAATTCGGCATAGAAAGAGAGACTCTCCGTGTGGACAGTCACGGAAGGCTCGCCCAGACTCCGCACCCTTTCGGGAATGACGAGCATATCACCCGTGATTTCTGCGAAAATCAGGTCGAACTGGTAACTCCGGTCTGTCAGAGCATCGATGAAGCCATTGAAGCACTGGCTGCACTCGATAAAAGGACACGGGAAGTCCTTGCGGAAAATGGGGAGAACATCTGGCTCTACAGCAATCCTCCCCATTTTGAAAGCGAGAACGAGATCCCGATAGCTGATTTCACGGGCGATCATTCCTCAAAACGCAGCTACCGTGAAGTTTTGCAGAAAAAGTACGGAAAAAAGCTCATGCTCTTCTCCGGCATACATTTCAATTTTTCATTTGCAGAGGAATTCCTTAACGAAATCAATACCGGAAAAGATGATCCGGACGATTTCCGTGACAGGCTCTATCTCAGGCTCTATAAGCAGCTCATGATCCATAGCTGGCTGCTCGTTCTCCTGACGGCAGCAAGTCCGTATTATGATGCTTCTCTTGACAAAGACGGAAAAAGCGGTATAATTATGAGTGAGTATTCGTCTATGAGAAACAGCAGGCGTGGATACTGGAACAAATTTCTGCCCATACTCGATCACCGCAGTCTGCGGACTTTCACGGGCAGCATAAAAAAACATATCGTTACAGGCTCGCTCTACTCTGCAAGCGAACTTTATCTGCCGGTACGCCTTAAACCTAAGGGCGTGAATTCGCTTGAAAATCTGGCTGCAAACGGTGTTGACCACATCGAACTGCGAATGTTCGACCTTGATCCTTCTGCTCCTCTGGGCATCGACAGCAGGAATCTTGAATTTGCACATCTGCTGATGCTCTATCTGATATCGCTCCCGGATATCGACTTCACTCCTCAGCTCCAGGAAAAAGCTGCGGCAGATCACAAAAATGCAGCCCTGCTCGAACCTGATGTCCGTCTTCTTGAACGTGGCGAGGCAATAATAGACAGTATGGCAGAACATTTTTCAGATAACGAAAAAGCTCTTGAGATCCTCAGCTTTGAAAGACAGAAGATAAACGGACGAAAGGTCTGTACCAGCATTACAAATAACATCTACGAATAGGCGGTGATATAAATGTGCGAGCTTCTTGGCTTCACTTCAGAAAAAAATACGGATATATCAGATCATCTGCGTTCTTTCTTTTCGCACAGCAGCAGTAATCCGCACGGCTGGGGAATGATGTACGAAAATGACAGCAGAGTGATACTGAAAGAACCAGTTTGTGCAAATGAAAGCACTTTTCTCTCTGATATGATAGACTGCCTCCCACCGCAGAAAACTCTGCTCGCACACATCAGATTCGCCACTGTCGGTTCAATAAATGAAAATAACTGCCACCCATTCACCGGTACAGACAATTCCGGCAGAGAGTGGACTCTGATCCATAACGGAACGATCTTCAACGGCAGACATATGCACCGTTATTCTGCTGTCCAGTCAGGCGATACGGACTCCGAACGGTTTTTCCTTTCTCTTATAGACAATATGAACGAACATATCTCACGAAGCGTACCCAACGAACGTGAACGCTTCGAGATAATCAACAGCTTCATAGCTGAAAACGCTCCGAGGAACAAGCTCAACCTGATGATCTATGACGGCGATCTCCTGTATGTCCACAAGAATCTGAAAAATACTCTCTGCTTCAAGCGGCTCGAAAATGGTATCATTTTTTCGACGAAACCGCTCGACAACGGGATATGGGTACCTTTTCCGATGTCACAGGTGATCGCCTACAAAAACGGCAGCGAAGCTTACAGGGGCGACCGCCACAAGGGGACGTTCGTTCCTTCTCTGGAATACATCACGGCTATGGACGCAATGTATATATGAGGTGTATCATGGGATATAATTTTTACGGCTGGGAAACAGCAGATGTTCCGCCTGTGAACAATATTTACAAAGGCATCGATTCTCCTCTCAGGCTCTACGACGCACTTTCGGAGATATGGTGCGAATATACTGCCGCTCCACGTCTTCGCAGCAATTGGAGCAGGGATAATATGACTCTCGGTCAGTGTTCGATAACGGCATTTCTGGCACAGGATATCTTCGGCGGAAAAGTCTACGGTATCCTCCGTCCGGGTGGAAATTACCACTGCTACAACGTCATAGGAGATGTAGTTTTTGATCTTACGAGTGAGCAGTTCGGTGATGAAAAACTTGACTATTCCGATAATCCGGAACAGTTCAGGGAAGTCCATTTCGCTAAAACTGAAAAGTTTGAAAGATATGAATATCTCAAAGAAAAACTGAAAGAATTCACAGAACAGAAATACGGTGAGCAGAAAAGATGAACGAGCTTCTGTCTGCCGTATCTTATCATGAAAAAGGGCAGGTCTTCACCTGCCCTTTAGAACCTGTCCACATAGGGATTCATGCACGTCTTTTCGTCAAATTTTGCCTTGTCACCGACAAAATTATGCCTGAAAATCCGTAC
>CADBQF010000125.1 GCA_902796705.1 Ruminococcus flavefaciens | reverse complement strand
TACGAAAGAATCCCTGTCGGGTTTCACGCCATTTTCTACGGGGCGTGGCGGAATAGGCGGTATCGGCTTCGGGAAGCTCGGCGAAGGCTGCGATGATGACTGATCCGCTGGAGCAGGCCTATTATCTCTGCCGAACTGCTTGATGAATCTGTAGAGGTAGAGTCCCTCTCCGCATCGCTCACAGAAATTTCCGACTCCGCCGCTTAATGCTGCCTGCATATTGCGTACCTCGCCGCATCTGGGGCAGTAGTACATGAACTCGATCACACGGCTGCCGCTTCTGCGTCTTTTCGCTTCGATCTCTCTGCGGCGGCGTTCTTCGGCTTCACGCCTCTGACGCTCGATCTCCTCACGTCTTCTGCGGTCACGTTCTTCAGCGAGTCTCTGCTGTCTTTCACGCTCGGCTTTTTCGGCTTCGATCTTCTGGATACGCTCCTCGACGATACGCTTTTCCTCGGCATCTCTTTCAGCCTGAGCTTTCTTGAGCTGCTCGACTCTCTGCTTTTCAGCCTGGGCACTGTAGTTCTTTACCATATCAAGTTCAGGTATGATATCGAAATTGAGTACGGCAGATATCGATATATCGTCGCCGCTGCCTTTTTCGGAAAGTCTGGGCAGATATTCTTCTATGCCGCTCTTTGCGTTTTCAAATGTATCATTACTGAACGAATAGAGAACTGTCTTGTAGAAATTGTTCATCTGCTCCCGATCTCCGAAGCTGTCGTCAACTCCGTCAGAGCTTACGAATATAGCTGCCGGTTTTTCAAGGCCGTAAGCCTGAAATTTCTGTAAGCCGTCCTCTTCTGTTTTCTTCACGAATGACGAAAGATCATCAAGGCTGTAGCACGCACGGCATCTCTCTGCCGCATCAGCGTCGCACAGCGATGTAGTTGCATTGAGGAAGCACTTGGGATCGTCCGGTATAGGTTCGTCGAACGTTCCGTCTGCCTTTATGCGGACGCACTTTCCGTCGCCTATCTGCAATGCGAACCAGAAATCCTCTGTCATAACGGCTGCGATAAGTGTAGTTCCGTAGGCACTGAAAATACGCTTTTCTTCCTCGTACTTTTTCCTTGCCTTTGCGGATATGCGTGTGAGTTCGTCCTCTGTGAAGGGATTCTCGGAACAGTGCTTCTTTACTCGTTCTCTCCAGCTCGAAACTATCTTCTCTTCGAGCTTATTGAGAAGAGCTTCCGGATTTCCGGCGGACTTGTCGAAGAATTTGCTCTTGTCAAAATTCTTGACAAAGCTCTTTATGACCGCATCGGCTGTCTTGGCTGCTATCATTGAGCCGACAGCACTTCTTATATAATCATCTCCGCCGTGTCCGTCGCATATTATAGCTATAGAGCAGTGTTCGTCATTATAGCTCACGGAATAATCCTGCACAGGTTTGCCTTTTTTTATGTGGCTGTAGCCCTGCACGGAGATATTAAAGGATCTCGCATTCATAGCAAATCCCTCCCGGATCACCAAACGATGCCGTCTTCGTCATCAAAGTCGTCCCAGTTTGTCTCCTGGACTTCGCTCTTGATCTCTTCGATGAATTCGTCCTGCTTGCTGACGATCTCTGACTGTCCGTCGCTGTTTGTGCTTGTGCTTGCGTTGGAACTCTTGCTTCCGATCTCAGATGCACGGACGCTTACGAACTTGATCCACTTTCTGAGTGCCTGCGGTGTGTGAACGTCGATAACAGCTTCGATATTTCCTGTGAATTCAGAGAGTATCTGCTTGTTTGCATCGTCACCGATAGCGATAGCTACCTTGATAGCCTTCTTGAACCAGTTGTTCTGCTTGAGCTTGTCAAGTCCGTGTCTGTAGTTGTCTGTCGGCTCACCGTCTGAGAGGAGGAAGATAGCCGGAGCAAATGAACCTGTTGCGTCGCTCATGAATGCGTTTCTTGAAAGCTTCTCATTGAGGCAGTTGCAGGCTTCACCGAGGTCTGTTACGCCGCCGGCATCGATATCTGTCCACCTGAAATTCTCAGCGGAAACGGGCATCTGGTCTACCCATTCAGCTCCTGTGGAGAATGTAAGTGTTGCAACTTTGAGCTGTGCATCGGCGTTAGTCTCGGAAATATCCTTTATCTCCGGGATAACTTCACGGATAGCGTCGTTTACAACGCCTATCTTCGAGCCGCACATACTTCCTGATGTGTCAACTACGAAAAATAAAACCATAGTCCTTCTCGGTACTTCTACTACGTCATCATATAATCCCATGATATTGACCTCGCTTTCATTTTTTCAGCTCCGGCGGATCTCCGGAACTTATATTAACTGCTGTACACAAAAAGACGGTCAGGCAGGAGCCTGCCGTCTTTCATGGAGCAGTATCTATTCATTTGGTTTATCTGTTTTACAGTATAGCTCCGACATTGTTGTTGCCGAAGTTTATCTTGAATCCCTTGCCTATCTTGATAGTCTTTCCGTCAGCTACATCTGTTGTATTGCCGTTCGGGAGGGATACTACCCATGTCTTGCCTGAAAGGTTTTTCAGACCGAACACGTCGGGATTGCTCGGACTCGGTATTATCTCGCCCTTTACTTCCTTGTAGTCGTCGCTGTCGTGGACTGTGTGGCAGGCATAGATATTCTTGCCTGATGTGAGTGCAACGACATATCTCTTGACTTTGAGGACGGGCGGACGTGATATCTTGTGTCCGCAGCATATGCAGGAAGATTCCGGCTGCTCAAGATCGAGGAAAGTTTCTTCCTTGCATGAGGGGCATACCGTCAGGCAGTCACGGAGATTAGTGAAGACTTTGAGCCATTCTCTTTCCATGACACGGTCCTGTATATCCTGACCTACCATTTTCTCGTGGCTGAATGCGTCCTGGAAGGTCTTTCTCAGGAATTCAGGGAAGAGCGGCCAGAACTTCATCTCGTTATTGTGTATGCCTTCAACAGGTGCATTTGCATGATTCACCGGATCGTATACAAATACCGGATCAGTGCCGTAGAGCTTTCTTTCAAGCTCCTCGGTAAGGCAGGGGTTCTTTATAGTCCTTGTGCCTTCGAGCGGATGATTCGCAAAAAACAGCAGGTAGAGAACTACAGCCAGTGAGAATCTGTCTGTATGGACATCAGGCTTCTTCTTTCCCATTACAACTTCAGGAGCCATATAGCGGCATTTTCCGGCGATACCGAGGGCTTCGCCGTAAGGTGCTACGTTATCGTTGTCGCATATGAGGACATCGCCTGTCTTAGGATCAACGAAGAAGTTTCCGTCGTTGAGGTCCTGATAGCTGAATCCGTTATTATGCAACGCCCTGAATCCTGCTGTAATGCAGAGTGCGGCATTTATTACTGCACTTATGCCTGAGAATCTTACCTTTGCAAGGAGGAATTTCGAGAAATCCTCATAGTTGCCCGGACGGAGCTTCATGAGGTATCCGAAGCTTCCGTCAAGATATTCTGTTATCTCCAGCGGCCAGAGAAAGGCATCTGTAGGAGCACCTTTCCTGATATTGTTTTCTATATTCTTATAAAATCTGTCAGCATCGTGGAGCTTGTT
>CADBQF010000124.1 GCA_902796705.1 Ruminococcus flavefaciens | reverse complement strand
CCCGAATCCTGTCGATACGGACTGGTTCTCACAGCTTTGCGGACTTGATGAACAAGGCAGGATATCACTTGATAAAGCCGTTTCCGGAGGCTGGATACAGAAGTATGATGATACTCTCCAGCTCCATTCGCTCATTGCGGAAGTGCTGTACCGTCAGCTTTCACCTGATCCGATTATGTGCAGGACTCTGCTTGAAAACCTTATCACTGTGACCGAAAACCTTGATGCTTTTCAGGGAGATATGCGGAGGGCTCACATTGCCTATCTACGCCACGCCGCAGCAAAGATCACCGGTGCAGATGATCTGGCTGCAAGATTTCTTGAAAACGCTGCAACATATGTTTACGCATACGAGCATGATTATCCGCAGGCTGCAAAGATAAGCCTGAAACTGCTCGATATCCTGCAAGGTTCTGAAAATGCAGACAGTTCAAGAATTAATTCAGCCATGCTGATGGTGACGGCATATTCAAGATACAGCGGTGATGTTGAAACTGCACGGAAATATGAGGAGCTTCTTCTGCTTTCAGGCATAAGCAGAGAATTCATAAGCACGGAATTCCTTGTCGCTCTTAACGGGAACAGAACTGATGATGCACGTTTTTATGCGGAGGAACTTCTCAGGATATCGGAAACTTCACATGACTATTTTGATTCATACAGATGCCTGTACATGGCTGAAAGCATGAGCGGAAATACTGAAAAAGCTGCCGGATATGCTTCCTGCGAGCTTGAATATCTCAGAAAATACCTGAATGAAAATCTTCATGAAACAGATACGGAAAAACTTTCAGAAATGTACTCAGCCGCCGGCGATGCCTGCCGTGACTGCTGCAAATTCGATGATGCTATCGGCTATTACACACGCTCACTTGAACTTGCAGAAAGTATCCTTGGAGAAAAGCATATCGCTACTGCCGATCTTTATTTCAATACCGGTCTTTGCTATGTAAGATCGGGCGAAACGGAAAAAGGTATCAGCCTTGCAAAAACTTCATGCAGTATCGTTTCAGAGCATTATGGTGATATCCACCTTGAGACCGCTGAATATCTCGATATGCTCGCTGACCTCTGCAATGCAGCATATGAAATCTCAGGCAAAGCAAGATTCAGACATCGTGTCTGCGAACTTCACGAAAAAGCTGAATATATCAGGAATGAGATATCAGAGAACAGACAATAATAATACAGCCTCCGGGAACTGTCAACTTCCGGAGGCTGTTTTGTTTTTTACATATACGAATGATTCATGTATCATTGACTCCAGACACATATCCACGGTATCCGGGATATTTGTCTCTTACAGAATATTCTCCGCAAAGATAAGTCTCCTGACGCATCTTATATGGCGTGTCTGAAAAATGCTCAATGAATTCGCCTTTATTGTTTACTTTCAGATAATCTTCCTTATTATCGCAGTAACAAAGCATACTTCCAAAATAATCATTTCCGTACGGCGAATAATCTGAATACTGACAGGTAAAACAGCACTTGATACGGTATTCTTTTGCTGTCTGACGGCAAATATCAGTCAGAGCGGATTCAAAGTCCAATGTCAGCCTGCTGCTGTGAAAGCACTTTCCGTCAACGTGAAGCGAAAATTCATGAACTACCGCATCATCGTGGTAAACCAATTCATTTCCGCAGTACATTTTAGCTCTGTGTTTACTTTTATCCTGTTCTTTGTATTCAAAGGAAATATGTATGATGCCTTCTGTCTCTGAATCATCACATCGGCGGACAACTGTAACGGGGATATCAACATCGAGCGAATATCTCTGCAATTCATAGCAATAACTCACATCGATGCCGTAAACAGAGTATCCTCCTGATCTTAAAATGCAGAACTTGTCTTTGATCTCGTCATACTTATTTGCATCTTTGAGTTCGAGATCACCAATGCTGACACCTGAAAATTCTATACCGTCAATGACAAGAGATAGCGGTTCATTATGATCTGTCTCCGGGTTGATGATATCTGTATCAACATCATGAAACTTGTCTTTATAATGTGCCTTCCATATCTTCATATAAGACCTCATTTCTGTAGTGCGAAGTATTTCTCTTGACTATATAACGATTTCACGCAGATCCCACGGCAGATCATTTGCCGGACTATAGATGAATTCGATCATACTGTGATGACGATATACGATATACATGATAATAAACGACACTGCCAGCATGGATATCCCATAGACTATGCTTGCTTTCGTCCTCGACTTAAAAGCATCTGTCACCGAAAGCAGCAGTATCGCAAAAAAGATGATATATGCGAGCCAATACCATTCAGATACGATCACTGATGCGTTGTCTGCACAATCTTCCATACCAAGAAAGCTTTTTCTCTGTAAAAAAGGAAAAAATTTATAAAGATCTGTTTCATTTTTCCAGCTTATATACAGTATCATATCCGGGAAGAACAATATCACATCTACGATAAGAAATACGCCTGAAATGATCTTGAATATATATTTTTTCATATTCCGCTCCGTTCTGTGTATCATACTCTTTATAACTGCGTTTTGAGCGGTAAACTCCCGCTCACTTTACAGTAATTATACACCAATGCAGCCGCAAAGTCAACTTGGGATATCTGTACAGATCATACGCTGTGTAATTGTGCTTGATAACGATTTTCTCTCAGCCAAAGATATCGAGGAACTGGCTGCAATGGAATAAATCGTTTTTCTTCATCATAAAGAAAACCGGCTTCGCTGAAATTGCGGAGCCGGTTTATTTTTATGCAGTTGATTGTCATGTCAGCATGATGACGATTATCTCATCATCTGGTTCAAGTGTCAGTTCGTTCTGAACTATCTTCAGATCGCTGTTGTCATTCTTAGGAAGAAGCACTGCCGTATCAAGTCCGTCATCTGCACCCTCTGTTCTGGAGAACAGATAGCTGACATTGTTCTTGACACAGCCGATTGGCAGATATACATGATCTGTTGCTTCGTATACCCACAATATCAGCTCACGCTTGCTTGAGAAAGTCAGCTTTTCCTTGCAGTTGCGGAAGAAGAGTTCAGAGCGTAGGAGAGGATATTGCACTCATTTGAGAGAGCATTCCTTGAATTGCGTGATGCTTCATCGCTTTCAAAGGTTATCATATCCTTTATAAGATCGAGGCGGACGGGATCTTTTCCAAGCTGTGCATACAGACAACTGATGAATCTTTCGCTGACCACGACCTGATCGTTGTTTCGCTTCTCAATGATATTTTCATTCTGCATATCGAGAACTTCAACGATGCAGTTATGTGTATCGAGCTTGTCGCAGCATTTCAGGCCGTTCCAGAAAAGGAGCGGCTTTTCATCGACAGTCGCTTCGCTGCATTCGTCGTCCGAGAGGAAAAGAACGGAGTTGATCTCGCTCAGTGAGAATCCGCTGTCTTCGCTGCTGAATGGCTCAAAATAATCCTTTACGATGACCGGCTCACGGTTTTCATCACTGAACAGTGAGCTGTATTCCGGTGCATTGCAGAATTTTCTGATTTTTTCTTCGTTTTCCTCTGTATCCATAAGCACGACGGTCAGCCTGAAATCCGGATATTCCTTCTGGAAGCATACAAGGCTTTCGAGGATATATCCGAGCTTATTGTTGCAGCCGATTATAAGTATCTTCGGCTTGTCATTGAGGATACACGGTGTGAGCTTTTCCTGCGGGAGAGGTTTTTTCAGCTTATAGCCGCCTGCACCGCCGCTTTTGCTTATCAGGTCTTCGCTTTCTGCGATATACAGACGTTTGCTGCCTGTATCAAGTATCGGCATAGCTGATCTCTGTCTTCTGATATCCTCCGGGATAGAGACTGACTTCGGGATATCCTCAAGATAAAACTCAACGCCTTCAAAGCTGATGAGATGCAGGAGAGTATTGCAGAGAGAAGGCATCACGGCTGTTATTGCCATGATCTTTCCGAGCAGTTCGTTGAAGTTCACAGGGAAGCTGTTGTCACCAGCTTTGAACGGATATTCCCTTATGAGTTTTTCCGTTTTGCTGTCAGAAACTTCTGCAAGGATACTCGGCAATTCTCCGGACTTGTTCCGGTTAAGATAGCTGTTTATGAAAATGAACAGCTTGAAGATATTGAAATTCTGTACACGTTCGTCATTCTGTGAGATATCCGTATCCTCGCCGCCGGCTGACATCAGGAGTATCGTCCGTGCATCTTTGAGGGCGATCCTGTCCAGGTCGAGCTTAGAAAAAGGACTGCCGCTCTGAATGATGATGTTTCTGAACTTTTTCTTTGCGTGATGCACACTGAAAACATTGTCGATCTGATTGCGTATCTTCTTTTTATCCTGGTCGGAAAGTATCACGACATATGTATTCTCCATATCGTCAAAGCAGTAATCATAAATTATCGAAGGAACTTTATGATTGTAGTTCAGGATAACGATATGCTTCTTCATTCTCAGATGTCTTCGTGCTGCGGCTGAACGCTCCAGTACACTTGTGATGATGCTCGTGACAAATCCGACAGTGCCGCCCGTCAGAGAGATCATTCCGAGCAGTACGACAACGGTGGTGATTATCAGTGATATCGGATAGTCACTGTACTGATATCTTCCGCTTGGATTTACCATAAGAGTAAAAGCGAAACGTATCATTTCCGTGAAGCCCCTGCCCTTGTTTTCGGGCAGGAACATCAGCAGCAGCGTTGAAAATGCAATGAACAGGATATTGACAGCGATTATCAGCAGGAACATGAATGCTCCGGGATTGTTCGCTGCCCGTACAGTAAGCTTGTTTTTCAGCTTTTCAAAAAATTTCAGTTTATTGTCCATTCATATGATCCTCTTTTCTGCGAAATTTCGGATAGGGGACACTGCATGGCCATTGTGACAGACTGCGGTGAGCTTTTTCATCAATTATCACTTTCCTTTTACAAAAAATTTATAAAATTAGTATAGCACACATAAACCAAAAAAGCAAGTATCAGATAAATCTATTTATTATAGCGGAAAGCAGGCCTTTTCTGGGGAATATCCCTTTAAAACGATTCATTCTCAAATGATGTTATATCAGGCTAACAGATATTGACAAAACTTTATCAATGCGGTATCATAGCATTGACAAAAAAATAACAAAGAGACGATACAAAATGAACTGCACTTTGCTGAAGAAACGTGATCTTTCCGCTGCGGCTTGCCGGGCGGCATTATCTAAGTTTGGCATATGTGATAAAAAATCAAGACGGAGGTAAATATGAATAAAAAGAATTATGACGTTGTTGACAGCACTGAAAAGCTGGAAAAAGCGATCGAAAATGTAAGAAACGCTCAGAAAAAGTTCGCTTCATACACACAGGAGCAGGTGGATAAAATATTCCTTGCAGCCGCAACAGCAGCTAATAAAAACAGGATACCGCTCGCAAAACTTGCTGTTGAAGAAACGGGCATGGGCATCGTTGAGGATAAGGTCATAAAGAACCATTACGCTTCTGAATACATCTACAATACCTACCGCAATACAAAGACCTGCGGTATCGTTGAGGAGGACAAAGCAGCAGGCATCACAAAAATAGCTGAACCTATCGGAGTTATCGCTGCTGTTATCCCTACGACTAATCCGACATCAACGGCTATTTTCAAGTCGCTTATCGCTTTGAAGACAAGAAACGGCATCATAATCAGCCCTCATCCGAGAGCAAAGAGATCAACTATCGAAGCTGCAAAGATCGTCCTTGAAGCTGCTGTTGAGGCAGGAGCTCCGGAGGGGATAATCTCATGGATAGATGTTCCGAGTCTCGAAATGACAAACCTTGTTATGTCCGAAGCTGATATTATCCTCGCAACAGGCGGCCCCGGAATGGTAAAAGCTACTTATTCAAGCGGAAAACCTGCTGTCGGCGTTGGTGCGGGAAACACTCCTGCTATCATCGATGAATCAGCAGATGTGATCCTTGCTGTAAATTCCATTATCCACTCCAAGACTTTCGATAACGGAATGATCTGTGCTTCCGAGCAGTCAACGATCGTTCATAAGAACATCTACAGCAGGGTAAAGGCTGAATTCGCTGCAAGAGGCTGCTACTTCCTCACTAAGGACGAAAAGGAAAAGGTCGGAAAGACTATTCTTATAAACGGAGCACTCAATGCAAAAATAGTAGGTCAGAGTGCGTGCAGGATCGCTGAACTTGCAGGAGTTACAGTTCCCGAAGGCACAAAGATACTCATAGGCGAGGCTGAAAGCACCGATCTCTCCGAGGAATTCGCACATGAAAAGCTCTCACCTGTACTTGCCATGTATAAGGCCGAGGATATCAGCGACGCATTCAACAAAGCTGAAAAGCTCATTGCTGACGGCGGATACGGTCATACTTCATCTATCTATCTCGATGTTATTACACAGCAGGACAAGCTTGAAGAATTCCGCAGCAGAATGAAGACCTGCCGTATCCTTGTGAATACTCCTTCATCTCAGGGCGGTATCGGTGATATCTACAATTTCAGCCTTACACCGTCACTTACTCTCGGCTGCGGTTCATGGGGCGGCAATTCCGTCAGCGAAAATGTAGGAGTAAAGCATCTGCTCAATATCAAAACTGTTGCCGAAAGGAGAGAAAATATGCTTTGGTTCAGAGCTCCTGAAAAAGTATACATGAAACGAGGCTGTCTGCCTGTTGCACTTGACGAACTGAAAACTGTAATGAATAAAAAGCGTGCATTTATCGTAACTGATAAATTCCTGTACGAAAACGGTTTCACTAAAGCGATAACCGATAAACTTGACGAACTCGGCATACAGCACGCATCGTTCTTTGATGTCGCTCCCGATCCTACACTTGCTTGTGCAAAGGAAGGTGCAGCACAGATAACTGCATTCAAACCTGATGTCATCATCGCTCTCGGCGGTGGTTCTGCTATGGACGCTGCAAAAATAATGTGGGTACTGTACGAGCATCCCGAAGCTGATTTCGCAGATATGGCTATGCGTTTTATGGATATCAGAAAGAGAGTATACACTTTCCCGAAAATGGGAGAAAAGGCTTATTTCGTCGCTATCCCGACTTCTGCCGGAACAGGTTCGGAAGTTACTCCTTTTGCAGTTATCACTGATGAAAGCACCGGTGTAAAATATCCTCTTGCAGATTATGAGCTTCTCCCGAACATGGCTATAATTGACACTGATCTTCACATGACAGCACCTAAGGGACTGACATCTGCATCAGGTATCGACGCAGTAACTCACGCCCTTGAAGCATACGCTTCCGTTATGGCAACAGACTTCACAGACGGACTTGCACTCAAGGCTCTGAAAATAATATTCGAGTACCTTCCCCGTGCATACGACAACGGCCCCAACGATCCTGAGGCAAGAGAAAAAATGGCTAATGCTGCTGCAATGGCAGGTATGGCTTTTGCAAATGGATTCCTCGGTGTCAGCCATTCCCTCGCACACAAACTCGGTGCTTATCACCATATCCCGCACGGCATCGCAAATGCACTTGTCATCGAAGATGTACTTCGCTTCAATGCTGCTGAGACACCTGCCAAAATGGGAACATTTCCGCAGTACGACCATCCGCATACACTTGAACGTTATGCAGAAGCAGCAGATCATCTCGGACTCGGCGGAAAAACTCCCGGTGAAAAACTGGAAAAACTCATTGCTGCTATAAGAGAACTCCGCCACAAGATCGGCATCAAGGATACTATTGCTGATTACGGCGTTTCAGAAGAAGACTTCATGGCAACTCTTGATGAAATGACAGAAAATGCTTTTGACGATCAGTGTACAGGTGCAAACCCACGTTATCCGCTTCTCAGTGAGATAAAGCAGATGTACCTCAACGCTTATTATGGCAGGACATTCACCGAAAAAGAGTATCCGAAAGCATGAAAGGAGCTATTCTATGAAACTTGATAATTGTATCTCTGAAAGAATAAACAAGAAGATATTCCGTGACGGCAGCAAGTGCATCAAGCTCTTTGATGAAGTTTACTCAAAGGCTGACGTTTTCAACGAAGCACTTAACCACGCAAGAGTCGAAGAGACAGGCCTGAATATCCCCGAACTCTTTGAAGTCACACGTATCGACGGAAAATGGGCGATAGTTTCACAGTACATCGAGGGAGAGAGCCTCGCAGACCTTATTGCGGCAAATCCTAAAAAGTACGATGAATATATGGACGTGTTCGTAAATATCCAGCTCGATATCCAGTCAAGAAATTGTCCGCTGCTGAGCCGTTTGAAAGATAAAATGAACCGCAAGATCGAACTCACAGAACTTGATGACAACACAAAATATGATCTTCATACACGTCTTGACGGAATGAAGAAGCACAACAAGCTCTGCCACGGTGATTATACTCCGTCCAATATCATCATCACACCTGACAACAAACCCTATATCCTTGACTGGGCTCATGCCACACAGGGAAATGCTTCCGCTGATGCCGCAAGGACATATCTCACATTCTGCCTTGAAGGAAATATTGCAGGTGCAGAAAAATACCTCGATCTGTTCTGCAAAAAGAGCAGCACCGAAAAGAAATACGTTCAGTCATGGATGCCGATCGTTGCCGCTTCACAGTCAGTGAAGAAAAAGGATAAGGAAAAAGATATCCTCCTCTCATGGGTGAACGTTGTAGATTACGAATAAGATCAAACACCCTATGTGGACAGGTTCTGAAACTGATCATGTCTGTTATGGGGAGATCTTTTAGAAAAATGATCTCTCCCAATTCCTTCCTAAAACTTCCAGCATAGAATTTCCCCTGTCGGGACGCTCAGGCAGATCTTGCCTTTAACGATAGCGATCGTGAGCGTACTGACAGGGGAAATTTCATTTTAAAAGCCGTTGGAAAAAGGGCGGATAAACACAAACTACTTCATAGGTACTGACTTGTAATTCTGCTGGTTTTCTGCGATCATGTGAATGAATGAGGCGAGTTTTTCGCTTTGAGTCATTGTTGAAACGTGACCGCCTTTTATGATGTGGAATTCTTTGTAAGGAGCTTTTACCTGGTCGAAGTATTTCCTGTCTGCACCGCTGTGGCAGTCTAAGCTGCCTTGCAGGACGTAGAAAGGCATTTCAAGTTCCTTTATTTCACTTGGTTTAAAATCTGCGAATATCCGTTCGATCGTCTCGTCGTCATAGCCTTCGTATTTAAAATGCACCCAGTCTCCCAGGGAATAATACGGGTTGAAGAAGATCGCAGCGACGGGAGATATATCAGTATCATCGAGCAGTCCGATGAACGGATAATATCCGTATTTCTTCATGAGTTTTATTTCAGTTGCTTCTTCGGCATTTGCTTTTTTCATGAGTTTTTTATTGGACTGATCGTGATAAGAATCAACATAGACAGAGGGATCGAATTTTTCTGCAAGGGCATGATATTTTTCATCGCCTTCTGACAATTCAAGATAGGCAAGCCTGCTTCCCTCATAGAATTTTTTCTGAAGGGAGATATCCTCAACTGCACTGAATGGACTATTCAATAAAAACAGATCATATCCGTATTTATCGACTGCTGTGCGGAAATCGATCTTTCCACTGACATAATCACGAACAGCATTATTGATATGCTCATCAATATAGTCTTGTTCGAGAGCAAGCGAAAGACAGATCAGGCACTCTACATTTTCAGGCCGCCTTGATGCGTAGTCAATGGCGTACATCGAACCCCATGACATACCCATGAGCGTCAGTTTGTTTTTGCCGGAGTAATCGAGGATATAGTCCACAACACGATCGATATCCTGTCTCATAAGTTCGGGAGTTATCTCTGTATCCTGCGGATCGTGGATAAGCGTCAGACCGGAATTTCGCTGATCCCAGTTCACGACAGTGTAATCCTCTGCGAGCTTGCGGAGGACTTTCCAGTCAGCAAAGCTGGTAGCATTTCCGGGGCCGCCGTGCAGATAGAGCAGAATGGGGTTGTTTTTGTCCTCGCTGTAGATATTGAGCCATTGCTGCTGACCGTTGACATCGATGTACAGCGTTTCATTTATACCTCCGTCCGGAGTCCTGTTATAATAAAGCTTTCCGATAAATCGGACGATCAGAAGAATGATAAGTATGATAACAAGTACCGCACCAGTTACTTTAAGGATCTTTAAGAATCTGTTTTTCTTTTTTGAGTCCACGTTGTTACCTCCGTTAATAATTCTGATATATAGATTATAGCATATGATGATATGCTTTTCAAGCAGTAAGGAAAAACAGTTGCATTTTCTTATCATAAGTGTTATAATATTCCAAAACAGAAAGGCAGGTGTATCTTATGCCAGATAATAAAGAGATAAGAGCAGTATATGATGATGAAACTATAAGGGTATATCAGGCATATAACAGCTATATCGCAGACGAAGCAGTAAAGCTCGGAACATTCGGCAGTCATTTCAGCATGGGGCGAATGACGTGGATAAAGCCGTCGTTTTTGTGGATGATGTACCGCTGCGGCTGGGCTGAAAAGGAAAATCAGGAACGTGTGCTTGCTATCGATATAAAACGTGAGGGCTTTGATTCTGCTGTGAAAAAAGCGGTTATATCGTCCTACAGGGAGGAGAGCGGCATTTCAATGGAAGAGTGGAAAGCTCTCGTCAAGTCATCTGATGTCCGCATACAGTGGGATCCGGAGAAGGATATAAACGGCAATAACCTCAGTTACCGTTCGATACAGCTCGGACTTCGTGGACAGGCTGTTATTGATTATGTCAATGACTGGATAGTCCGGATAACAGATGTGACAGACTATGTCAGGGAACTTGATGCACTCAGAAAGCAGGGCATCGATATCACCGACAGACTGCCTGCGGAAAAGCTCTACAGATTATGATAAGGAGACAGGATAAATGTCTGAAACTGTAAATATGAATGATGTGAACGAAGTCCTGAAAGTGCTTGACGGCCATTATAAGACTCCGTGGAAAAACCGCTCTCCTATGGACTATGAGCCTGAACCTCTGCCTGTCGATGTGGAGAATGTCATGAAGGAGCGTATCTATGCTGACGCTGCAAATAAAAACGTTTTTCAGGAGGCGTTGAAGAAGCTTCTTTCAGGCGGAGCGGAGGAGGTATACCTTGCTTTTGCCTATATTGAAGAATGTCTTTTTCAGGAAAGCTTCCACAATGCCTCATTTGAAACGGACAGGGGAGAGCTTTTTCCTCTCCTTCGTGAGGGGATAAGCAGGAATGCGGCTGATCTTGCCGGAACGCTTATTTTCTGGGACGGAACTATGTCAAAGCACCGCCTTGAACGCATATTTGATGTGAGTGATCGTTATTATGAAAAATACGGCTTCCGCCTCTGGGACAAGGAACGTGATGCAGTTGTATTCCCTGACGATGAAGCTATTATGAAGAAAGTACAGTATATCATCAAAGACGGCGAGCTGAAAAAAAGTCCGAACACTGAACTGCTCCGCCGCATCGTTGTTCCGGAGGGTGTTGAAAAGCTCGGCTACGGAGTTTTTGCCAACCACAGCAGACTTGAAAATATCGTGCTTCCTAAGAGCCTTCGTGAGATAGGATATAACTGCTTTTTCGGCTGTAAAAAACTCAGGGAGATCAGTATTCCCGACGGTGTTGAAAAAATATATGAAGGCGTTTTCCGTGAATGTGTCTCACTTCGCAGTGTGGAATTGCCTGACAGCGTGCATCTGATGAACCGCATGACCTTTGCCGGCTGTACTTCTCTTGAATATGTAAAGCTCCCGGCAGGTCTGAAAAGTATCGGTGAATATACATTCTCAGCGTGCCTGTCTCTTCGCCGGATAGAACTTCCTCCGGCACTTGAGGATATCGTACATGATGCTTTTCTGAAATGCAGTTCACTTACGGAGATAGATATTCCCGGAAGCGTGAAAAGTATATGGTTCGAGGCGTTCAAGAATTGTTCAGCTCTGAAAAAAATACGTATCCCTGCTTCTCTCAGAAAGCTCGGCAAAGATGTATTTGCAGGCTGTGATTCACTGGAAACTATCGAGATATACGGAGAACTTCCGTCAGGAGAGCCTGTTCCGGAATGGCTCACGAATATGGCTTGCGACGACCGCAGCAATGCCCGTGAATTCCTGAAAAACAGAAGATGCGGCTGAATAACTGAGAGGTATTTTTATGGCAAATATAATGATAATAGATGACGATGTGAGTATAAACGATATGCTTTCCGAAGCACTTATCAGCGAGGGATATACAGTTTCAAAAGCCTATTCCGGAACGGAAGCACTGATGCTTTTATCAGGCAGCAGACCAGATCTGATACTTCTTGACCTGATGCTGCCCGGACTTACCGGCGAGGAGCTTCTGCCGAAGATAAAAGACATTCCGGTCATCGTTGTAAGTGCAAAGGCGGATATTTCGGATAAAGTCGGACTTCTTCTCGGCGGTGCGGCTGATTATATCACCAAGCCTTTCAATATAAAGGAACTGCTTGCGAGAGTGACTGTCCAGCTCCGTAAAAGGGAGATCACTGATACGAATACCATAACAGCAGGGGAGCTTTCTCTTTGCTGTGATACGTTCACAGTAACTGTCGGTCAGACAGAGATCCAGCTAACGAGGACGGAGTGTGCTATCCTGAAACTTCTCATGCAGAATCCGAATACTCCTATCGGAAAGACCACGATACTCGACAGGATAAGCTATGATACGCCCGACTGTACCGAGCGTTCGCTCAAACAGCATATAAGCAATATCCGCCGTAAACTTTCGGCGGTGAACGGAAATGACTATATCGAAGCGGTCTACGGCATCGGGTTCAGGCTGAGATCTTGACAAAATCTTGACTTTTTCTTTGCCGCTTTCTTGACTATTATGTGTTATACTGTTTTCAGAAAGGAAAGGTGATACCTGATGGAATATGTTCTGAAAACAAAGGAACTGTGTAAGAATTACAAGTCTTTCAAGGTGCTTAAAGGTCTGACGATGAATGTACCGGCAGGCTCTATATACGGATTTGTCGGAAAAAACGGTGCAGGAAAGACGACGCTTATCCGGCTCGTGTGCGGACTTCAGCGGCCCGACAGCGGCGGATTTGAACTTTACGGCGTAAAGGATACTGACAGGGAGATATCTGCATCAAGACGAAGAATGGGTGCAGTCGTCGAAACTCCCTCACTTTATCTTGATATGACTGCTGTTGATAATCTTAAACAGCAGTACCGCATTTTAGGCCTGCCGAGTTTTGACGGCATAGACAGTCTGCTCAAAATGGTCGGCCTTGAAGATACGGGAAAAAAGAAAGCAAAGAATTTCTCGCTCGGTATGCGTCAGCGATTGGGGATAGCCGTTGCACTTTGCGGAGATCCTGATTTTCTGGTGCTTGATGAACCTATAAACGGACTCGATCCGCAGGGCATCATAGAGATACGTGAGCTTATACTCAAACTCAATCGTGAGAGGAAAATAACAGTCCTCATCTCATCGCATATCCTTGACGAGCTTTCAAAGCTTGCAACTCATTACGGCTTTATCGACGGCGGCCGAATAGTCCGTGAGATGAGTGCGGAAGAACTCGAAGCCGCCTGCCGCAAGTGCATAAGAATGAATGTTACCGATACATCAGTTCTTGCAAGAGTTCTTGATGATATGGGCTATGAGTACGTTATTAAAGATGATACTCACGCAGATGTTTACGATCAGCCGAACATCACAAAGTTGACGCTTGCTCTTGCAAATGAAAAATGTGAAGTGATCTCAATGGAAGAACATGATGAAAGTCTGGAGAGCTTCTATATATCGCTTCTGGGAGGCAGTAAGAATGAATAGGCTGTTGAATGCTGAATTTCACCGGCTCATCAGAAATATCCCATTCTGGGCAGGTGTGGTTTTTTCGGCTCTTTATGCGGCGTATGATGTATTTTTCAATGATTTTGGATACGAGCCGGATAGAGAGAGCTTCATGTTCGGAAATATCTTCATGATCATTTTCGTCACCGGACTGACCTCTGCACTTTTTATCGGTGATGAATACGCCAGCGGAGCGATACGCAACAAGATATCAGCAGGCCATACACGCTGCGGTATTTACATGACAGAGCTTCTGCTTTGTTCGGGAATGATGATATTCAATGTATGTATCCATATTCTGACTGCGATGATATGCGGAGCTATACGCAGCTACAGCTTCGGGATTGAAATGTCTGTGCTTTTGAAAGTGTTCATCTGCTGTCTGTTAAGTTCTGTGGCAGCAGCAGCGTTCATCGTGCCTTTTGCGATCAATATGACCACAAAGGTTTCGGGGCTTATAGCGGCGGCTCTCATAATGCTCGTGCTGACAATGGCAGGCGAACGGTTGTATCAAAGCCTGAAGCAGCCGGAATACAGGATAAACTATCTGTTTGATGAAAACGGCAATAATGTCGGAAAGGACGGCGTATATAAAAACGAAGCATATATCAGAGGCAAAAAGCGTACTGCGGCTGAAGCGGTATATATCCTTGATCCTGTTGCTGCGGCATACTATGAGGCAGAGATGCAGTACGATAATGATATATACTGCGAACGCTCGAAGATAGTTGACAAGCCGTTCGTAAAGATACCGGTCTTTTCTCTGATAGAATCCGCTGTTCTGACGGGCATCGGTCTGTTTGTGTTCATCAGAAAAGATCTGAAATGAGGTGCGTACTATGATAAAACTTCTTAATGCTAATTTTCATGAACTGTTCAGATCAAAATGCTTTATTCTGACAGTGCTGATCTGTACTGTGATCGGAGCAGGTCTGACGGCAGGAATGTATTTCTACCCCAATTTCAATATGCCGGAAAGCAGCGGCATCGTTGTGAACAAGGACAATGTCCTCGGAATAATGCCAAGTTTTGCAGCGATAGTCATTCCCTTTGCGGCATCAGCGACAGTTGCTGTCATGCTTGATTCACAGTACAAGCAGGGGACAGTCAGAAATATGATGACCTGCGGTCATACCCGCACAGAGATCTTCTTTGCCGAT
>CADBQF010000123.1 GCA_902796705.1 Ruminococcus flavefaciens | reverse complement strand
CATGAACTATGACCTCACGCTCTTCACCGGCTACAGAAGTGCTATCTACAGCTATCCGACGAAATCAACAGGCGGCTATGCCGATATCGATTTCTTTGAATACGACCGCACCACATGGAACGCCTCCGACGGAAACTACGCTGTCCACGGAAAAGGCGGCCACACCGCTGAACCCGACGAGAACGGCTACTGGTTCCACAGCACGTTTGAAGGCTCTCTCGATTCATGGGCAGGCAGAGGTGCTGCTTCCGTCACAACGAGCGGCAGAACGGCTTACGAGGGCAAGGAAGCTCTCCTCGTGCAGGACAGGACTGCTGCATGGAACGGTGCTACGAAGAAGCTCAGCTCGTCCATATTCAAGGCAGGCGAGACATACAGCTTCAGCACAGCCGTAACATATTTCGACGGTGATCCGAGCCAGCTCTTCTACTTCACGCTCCAGTACAAGGGTGCTGACGGCGAAGTCTACTACGACAAGGTGGCAAAAGGCACTGTAGTCAAGGGCGAATGGGCTCAGCTCTCAAACGAGAATTACACTATCCCGGAGGGTGCTACCGAACTCAATCTCTATGTGGAGACTGACAAGGGAAGCGGAAATTTCTACATCGATGACGTTATCGGTGCAGTCAGCGGAACTACGATCGCAGGCCCCGGCCCGGCTGTAGATATAATCCCCGGAGATGTCACGCTCGACGGAGTTATAGATGTATTCGACCAGATATACGCCGCTGACGGCTATCTCAACGGCTTTGCATCGAACTACAGCACGCTCGCCGCAGACGTTGACAGGAACGGCAAGTTCGAGATAAACGATGTCGTTCTGATACATGAATATGTCCTCGGCAAGATAACGGAATTCAAGCAGGCGGAGATAATAGAAGAACCCACGGAGCATCTCTCTATGGCAGATTTCACGGCTAAAATCAGTGCGACTGTCGTTGAATCCGAGCCGTATGATTCCCACCAGCAGAAAGCCGGAGTCTCCTACGGAACAGTCAAGAGCGATTCGTATTATTCCACGACCTGCAAGCGGACGAAGAAGTTCAATATCCTCCTCCCGGCAGGCTATGACGAGAGCAAGAAATATCCCGTCCTCTACGTGATGCACGGCTATTACGAGAATCAGGACAGAATGATAATCTACGGCAACGACACGAACATGACCACCAAGGAGATAATCGGAAACGCCATTGCCGAGGGTGCGGCAAAGGATATGATCGTTGTATTCCCGTATATTTTCTCCAGTGAGACTCGTGACAACTGCACCGGTATGGACGACGAGAACAATGCCGCATATGATAATTTCATAAACGACCTCACGAAAGACCTCATGCCGTATATCGAAGAACACTACAGCATCAAGACCGGCAGGGAGAACACAGCTATCACAGGCTTCTCAATGGGCGGAAGAGAATCTCTGCTCATCGGAGCGAAGCGTCCTGATCTGTTCGGATATGTAGGAGCAGTATGCCCTGCACCGGGCGGAGCAACGAATTTCAAGCCGTCTGATCCGGATAACTGTCCGTATATCGTATTCATAACAGCCGGCGGTGATGACAGAGTCATCTACACGACACCGGAAGGCTATCACAACGACATGACAAAGAACAACATACCGCACATCTGGCATTATTACAAGAAAGGCTATCACGGAAACAATTCCATATACGCACACCTTTACAATTTTGTACGTGTCGTATTCCAGAACTAAGCTAACTTCATAATTACCCCCCTGTTATCTGCCCTCCGTTATTATTTCGGAGGGCAGATCCATTTTGCGGCAATAAACGGCGGCAAAACCGTCCATATCGAAGTGAACGCCGCCCCTGCTGTCCATATCACGTTTATCATTCCCTCGATGCACCCCCTTCATATAAGGGCAGAAAAAGCCCCTCGTTCAATGCGGAAACGTTGTATAAGCCGAAAAGTTCACAGTAAGTTTACATTCTGCCTTTCTCTGAAAGAAATTTTTAAAATCCTGCTTGTCAGCGTGCGTGCGTCGGAAGCGAAGCTTCCCTTTTCGGCGTTAGCCGCATTTACATTTACATTCGCACGCACATCAACATCAGCATCTACATTTACATCAACATCTACATCTACATCAACATCTACATCTACATCTACAGCTTGATTTGGTTAAGCAAAAAAAGCATTTGCTTGAAAGTCTCTGTTGAAAGATAAAAAAATGCCCTGTCAGCGTGCGTGCGTCGGAAGCGAAGCTTCCATTTCGGCGGCAGCCGCATTTACATTTTCATTCGCACGCTCATTTTCATAAGCATTTACATTTACATTTTCATTTTCATATTCATTTTCATATTCATATTCATTTTCATATTCATTTTCATTTTCATATTCATTTTCAGCTTGATTTGATTAAGCAAAAAAAGCATTTGCTTGAAATTGAATGTTCTGCACATTTACAGTATCGTTTGTATTACAAAAAATACAATTGTATCAGTCCGGAAAAACTTCAATAAAATTTTCCGGAAATGTCACAATTCCCGCTGAAAATGTGTTATATTATTTGAAACGTTTCAAAACACTCCAAAGAAGGTGAACGAATGGATCAGAACGATTCCGAGAAACTCAGTATCCTCTACAGGCTCTACGAACAGCCTATGTACCGCATAGCCTATGCCGTACTGCACGATGTATCGCTTGCAGAAGATGCCGTTTCAGATGCTTTCATGAAGATAATTCCACGTCTTCACAAGCTCGGTGAGCCGGATTCTCCCAAGACAAAGGCATACATCGTAAAGGTCATCAAAAGCGTTTCGATCGACCAGTACCGCAGATGCCGGAAAAGATACTGCCATGAACAGGCTATCGATGAATACGCCTTGCAGATACCGGACGCATCGCAGGATATCGCTTCTTTTGAGGACAGCGACAGTTTGCAGAAAGCTCTCCTCGCTGACCTGAGCGATGCAGACCGTGATATGATAAAACTCAGATGCCTTGACGGGCTTTCGTGGAAAGAGACTTCGCAGAAACTCTCGATAAGCGAAACGACGCTCCGGAAACGCTTTGAACGTGCAAGAAAACGCCTTATATCCATGAAAGGAGATACACATGATGAATAACAGACTTCCTGATAAAAATGAATGGGAAAAGATAGTCGGGGACGCTTTTTCCTCCGGCGATATCCATGTTTTCTCCGACAGCTACGAACGCAGAAAAGAAAGTATGCAGAAAGGGATAGTTATGAAACGTACAGATGAAAGAATAAGAACTCACGAAAATACAGCCAGACGCTCCTCCGGTGCTAAAATAGCCGCTCCGCTCATCGCAGCAGCCGCTCTCGTGGCAGTCGTTCCGGTGTCGGTGCATCT
>CADBQF010000122.1 GCA_902796705.1 Ruminococcus flavefaciens | reverse complement strand
TCGCTACCGGAGATTTCTACAGTCTCAACAGCTCCGGAGATTGGATAAACCAGACCGGAGGTGAAGGCAATGACTGATATGTTTGAAGTGATGATGGCAGCAAAGCAGGCGGGAGGATCGGGAGAAAGCCGAAAAACTGCGGCTCTTGCGGAGCTTGTGGATTCAGGTGCCAAGAATGTGCTTCCAAACATCGAAATGTCACGTACTATTTCCGGAGTGAAATTTACTGTCAACGCTGACGGCTCAGTATCACTGAACGGAACAGCTCAGAATGATATAACCAGCTTCTGTATTGCTTCTGAAAGAAAAGCAATGACCGGAAATATGACGCTTTCCGGATGTCCTGCAAACGGAGGGGACAGCAAATATAAGCTTGAACTGCTGAACGGAGGAAATACCGGCACGGTGTTCGCTTCCGATCATGGCTCAGGTGCTGATGTGGATTGGAGCGAATGTACGGCAGGGTATTATACAGCGAGAATATACATAGGTGCCGGACAGAACGTTGACGGACTCGTGTTCAGACCAATGCTCTGTACTAAAGCGGCATGGGATATTTCGGCTGCATATGTTCCCTATGGTATGGCTAACAGTGAGTTGACCTCTGCTGCTGTCAAAAGTGATGCTGTGCTCTCAGAAATGGTGGACAGGAGCCCGAAAAACAAAGCGAAGGAAAACCAGATCTCTTTCACCGGGAACAGCAAAAGCATAGAAGTAGAAAGCATATCCGGCAAGATAGTGCTCTCGTGGTCGGATCTGACAACGACAGATACAGACCATGATATGAGTCATTTTGTAGTAAGATACGGTGACGGGACAAACTCCGGAGACATTTTTGTCGAGAGACGCGGTGGAAATGTCGAGGTCGATACGGGGACAAAAACAGTTTCTGCTATAACAGCATATCCCGCAATGAGTGCGACCGCCGGCGCAGGCGATTCAATGACTATCAGTGATTTCATGGTGTGCAGCAAAGCTGACTGGGATATATCACAGTCCTATCAGCCGTATCGTCCGAATACTGTTGATGCAGTATTCGGTCCGGGAACAGAGATAATCGGAACTGACGCAGAACATCAGGACCTTAATAGCTATACCGAACTTGGAGTGTACTTCTGCCGCAATAGCACTAACGCCGGATATGTAGACAATAAGCCGGTGGGAGGTTCCGGATTCCGCTTAACTGTTGAAAACATCGGCGGTACAAATACCTTCAGACAAACGTTCATAAAGCCGGCAGACCCAAGCAAGATATATGTGAGACACTATTCAACATCTGCTTGGTCTGCGTGGTACGTTTTTGAAGGAACACAGGAGACACAGTAATAATACTGTTGAAATTCGACATTAAGGGAATAATACCATAATGACCTTGCGGGCGTTACAGAAGTGATCCGTCAGCCTTCTGCATAAAGGATCACAAGAAGGCTAAGATGATGCGCGGAGAGATTTCGGAGCGCAGCACAGAGAGAAGGAATCTTGTGGGTCTGACACATCACAATGCCGAGGAGAAAAAGAAACAGAAAGGTTTGGGCAGTAGGTAAAGCACACACATAATGCAGACAGCGGTCTCCATACGGAGGCCGCTGTTTCTGTCAGAACGACTTATTTGCCGCAGTTCTTGTCAAACGAAGGGTTGCAGGCGTAGAAATTCTTTGAGTTCAGCCTATCCTGCGTTATGCGGAGCGCTTCGCCGAATCTCTGATAATGCACGATCTCGCGCTGCCTGAGGAAGCGGATAGGATCGCGCACATCGGGATCGTCTGCGAGCCTGAGAATGTTGTCGTAGGTGGTGCGTGCCTTCTGCTCGGCAGCCATATTCTCGTGAAGGTCGGTGATGATGTCGCCCTTTGACTGGAAGTATGTCGCGGTAAAAGGCGTTCCCGAGGCTGCAACGGGATATATTCCTGTTGTATGGTCGACAAAGTAGGTGTCAAATCCGCTCGCCTTGATATTCTCAGTTGAGAGGTTTTTCGTAAGCTGATACAGGATAGCCGAGATCATCTCTACGTGTGCGAGCTCTTCGGTGCCGATGTCTGTCAG
>CADBQF010000121.1 GCA_902796705.1 Ruminococcus flavefaciens | reverse complement strand
TTTCCGGCTTTGACCTCACCGACGATGCCGAGGCGGAGATCTCTTCCCTCTTCTTTTATCGAATCGAGTTTTTCTTCAAGCTCTGCGGCAGATGTCTGGAAAGCTATGATCTTATCATCATTTATCAGCGATTTTCCGTCATCAAGCTGAAGACTTATCTTTTTCAGTAAATCTGTGATCTTTTCCATATATCATTCTCCGGTCACGATCATATAAGTTTATTGATACACTCGATAAGAGCTGCGATATCTTTGTCAACATCTTCTTTTCTGCTCGCTGATGCAGATTCGGCATTTTCTTTTGCAGCCCTGATATTTTCGAGCGATTCCATTTCATTGTCGATAAGAGCATGGAGCTGAACTTCCGTTTCGTTCACCATGTCGTCCTTCATCTTCATAACAGAGGCTTCTACTTCCGGTTCGAGCTTGTTGATGATAGCCGGGATTATCTCCTGTGTCACCTTGTCCTTCATCGCATTCTTCTGATTTACAGAACCGATAAGTTTAAGCAGGTCAGGCAAGAAGATTACCACTATTTCGAGCCACGGTGCGATATATCCTGTCAGGACGGCAAGAGAAGTCGTGACTGTCTTGTATACTTTGTCATAATTCTCGTTGTTCTTCGTGAGTATGCTGAGTTTGTTATTTATCTCAACTATCCTCTGGAGAGCATTGCCGGCAGCATTTTCGCTGCCCTTGCTGAATTCGCCTTCGCCTATACTTATAGAACCTATGAATTCATCGAAGCTCTCCTCAACGTATTCCTTTGTAGCTGACATGAGAACAGGACGGATTATGTTATTTACTGTCATGGTGAAATTCTTCTCGCCTGTTCTGAGGCTTGCAACGAGAGCATCAGCATTCTGGTGGAGAACATTTGAAACGTCGCCCATGATAGCCGGAACTACTTTTCCGCTGAACTCGCTGTCAAGACGTGCCTTTTTCCTGCTGAGTTCTTCCGTAAGGGAGGCTTTGGCTTCTTCGTGAGCCCTGATCTGTTCATCGTATTCGGAAACATCGAGTTCAAGGCTGTCTCTGTAAGTTTCAAGTGCATCATAGCAGCTATAGCCTGTCTCATAGACTTTTCTGTTGAACATCGAGCAGAATACTTCGTCACGGTCGATCTTTCCTATAAGGGAAGTGATCTTCTCCTGGACCTTTTCATCGAATTTAGACGTAGCAGTTACCGGGACTTCCTTTCCAAAGAGAAGGGCGGCTGTATTGAGGATATTCTTCTTTACTGTCTCTGCATCTTCTTCTGTACGCAGATCGCACTTTGATACAGCGATAGTGATATTATTGTCGTAATTCTTTATCTCGTTGATGAAATCGCCTATATTTTTCTTGATAGAACCTTCCTCGCAGTCTATGACGAGTATATAGGCATTGCCTGTGCCGGCGTAGCGGAAAATAGCTTTATTGTGGTTCTCTATGCCTGAATTGAAGCCGGGCATATCAACGATAGTGCATTCTCCGAGTTCTTTCAGCGGTGCGGAATCTATATGCCATACAAGGTAATCATAGCCTTCTGTATCGAGATCCATTGCATCGTCTATCGTGAGGCGGCGTACCATATCGCCTGCAACCGCTTCGACGTATTCTTCCTCGCTGTATACTATCTCACTCGGGATAGCTGTTTCTGGTCTCTGGCCTTCTTCGAGGAGTTCCGTACCTATAAAAGCATTTACGAGGGCACTTTTACCGGCACTGAATCCGCCGACGAACAAAAACTTCATGCGGAAATCGTTCATTTCTTTTTTCAGTGTTTCTGTTTTCTGAGAGAGAGTTCTGAGTTCATATTTTTCTGTAAGGCCGCCTATAAGTTTTACAGCTTCCATTGTTTCAGCTTTCATAATGATTCCTCCATTATCATGACTATAGTTATTGTATCTTCTATTATACCAATAATCCGGTAATATGTCAACAAATAAACTCAATTCACAGCAAAAAAACCTGTTTTTTTATAAATTATGACAAAAGCCTGCCAACCGCTCATACGGCTCGCAGGCTCGGAGCTGTTCCCGGCAATGCTCAGAAAACAGCCTTCTTTATCATTTTAAGTTCATCTGCCGATATGCAGTTCGGGAAAGTTCCGTCTTCCATTATGGAGAGTATCTCGTCTATCTCTGCCCAGCAGACCTCGGAAACTTCCGAGAGCTGGAGAACGAGCTGATCTTCATATATAGGCTCACGGCAAAGATATACCGCACTCAGTTCGTTGTCGCAGATGTCATCATACTTCGTATGGTTCTTGCGGAAACCTATGAATTCGAGCTTCATTCTGGGGATATCAAGACCAAGTTCCTCCTTGATCTCTCTTACAGCCGTCTTTCCGAACTCTCCGCTCTGGGTGACGTGTCCGGCAGCCGAAACGTCGTAGCAGTCTGGGTAGATCGCCTTTTCATGCGAACGTTTCTGGAGAAGGACATATATGCCCATATCCTTCCTCTTTATCATCCACACATGAACTGTCGGATGAAGGTCGCCGTCCCTGTGAACGAGCGTCCTCGGCTTGCTCCTTGAAGTTATCCTGTCATTTTCATCGATGATATTCACAAATTCGTCAGTAAAGAACTCTACACTTATACTGCTGCTGCACTCGGCTGCATTTATAAAAACTGCCCGTATGCTGTCGATAAGTTCGTTCGGGATATCTTCGTCAGAAATATATATCCTGAATTGCATTTTATCAGAGATACCCATAAGAACGTCTGTCAATTCGTCATTGCAGCCGATCTTCTCAGCTCCGAGTTTTTCGGATACCTCTGCCCAGATCTCGTTATCATCTGAGAGCCTGTTAAGAAAAATTTCAGCGATGTCCATCATTTCCTCCATACACACGCCGGTGCTGCCGTCATTTTCCGGAGAACGGTCCGTAATATAGCGTTGTAATTATATACCTATTCCGCAAAAAAGTCAAGGGGGTGGAGCAATATATTAATATTTTAAAATAATCCTGACATATCAAAATCAGGCACATACTTCTCTGACGCAGAACGGCGTTCCTGTGAAAATCCCTCGATGCCAAGCTCCTCAGCACGACGCAGGACGGAATTATATTCCATTTTTGTTATGCGTCTTGAAAGCTCCGGATATTTTTCACGCACGAACTCAAACGGCGTATACTGTCCCATGATGCTCACAAGAGCTTTCTCACGGGGGATATTCTCTGCTATCCACCCGATTATCTTCATAGAATCATGTCTCTGCCCCGGAAGCACCAGATGACGTATCACCGTACCGGAGATAAGTCCGCCTTCACTGTTGTACTCAAGTTCTCCGGCCTGCTCCGTCATTGCTTTCACCGCCTGCGAAGCATATTCAAAATAATCAGCCGCATAGGAATACCTCGCAGAGACTTCCGGCGAGAAATATTTTATATCCGGCATATAGATATCGATATAGCCTTTGAGCATATCTATCGTTTCGGCAAGTTCATAGCCGCCTGTATTGTAAATTACCGGTATGCCAAGCTTATGCTTTACCATATCAAGAGCTTTTATGATATCAGGCACAAAATGTGTCGGCGTTACAAGCTCTATATTGTCAGCTCCCTTGTCTCTCAGTGAAAGGAACACATCTGCAAGCTGACGGGGAGTGAGCATTTTCCCTTTCAGGAGGTTGCTTATCTCGTTGTTCTGGCAGTAACAGCAATGCAGCGAACAGCCTGAAAAGAATACCGTCCCTGCTCCGTTCCTGTAGGAGATACACGGTTCTTCCCATTGGTGGAGATAAGCTTTTGCAGCTATGACAGCCGCTCCCGTCCCGCAGAAGCCTGTTCCTGAATACCGGTCAGCACGGCATCTTCTCGGACAGAGCGTGCATGAAGAATAAATATCTTCCATAAAAGCACCTCCGTCACATATTCTCTATGCGTTCACGGAGTTCACGCATCGCATTGTCGTACTGGCGGCGGAATCCTGCTGCCGAGATCCTCATCGCACCGTTTCCGAGTATGATGACCTGTTCAAGTCCGTCAGACGTTGCCACACTGACACGATGTTTCTTTGAAAGGTCATGGCTGACACGTTCGATGTATGAATCCGCCGTTTCAGCTTCCTTGGTGTAGACGACTTTAACTCCGCTGTGATCTTCTATCTCACGGTGTTTTCCGCTGACTTTGTAAGCGTCGAATACTATCATAAGCTCACAGCCGGTATAGCCTTTGTAGCTGCACATCATATTGATAAGCTCTGCCCTTGCTGCATCAAGGTTTTCAGTCGATATCTTCCGCAGGTCGTCCCATGCGAATATTATGTTATATCCGTCAACGAGCAGATAATCCGGGCCTGTATATTCGGGAAGACGGACTTTGTTGTCGGTAAGGCTGACGGCTTTCGTTTTCTTGAATGCTCTTCTCGGATCACGGTCAACTTTTCCGTAAGTCCGCTCGAAGATAGCCATGAGTTCCTCTTCGGAAGCATCTGTTCTGTATGAACGAGGTTTTTCAGCAGCCGGAGGTTCTTCTTCATCATGTTCCGGAGAAAGGCATGACGGAAGGTGCATATGCTCCGGAACTTCGTTCCACTTGACAAGATATCCTGCTCCGTGAGAACAGAATACAGAATCCGCACTGTTCTCGACATCGGCTTCGCAGTTGTAGCCTATCGACTCAATGACTTTCTCCGGATCGTGACATTCACGGAAACCGCCTGCCGTACAGATGAGTTTTCCCTTTCCACGGGTGTAGGCGATGACTTCCGACTGATAGCTGCACATCTCTGAAACAGGACAGCTTCCTGTGATGACGGACATTTCGCCTATGCTTTCCGGAGCATTGAATTCGGCTGACATATGCTGCAGATCTGCAATAGCACGTCCCGTATGCTCCTGCGGTATCTCAAGCTCATAATCATAAAAAGGCTCAAGGAGTACGCTCTCGGCATTCATAAGTCCCTGACGGACTGCACGGTATGTCGCCTGACGGAAATCTCCGCCCTCTGTGTGTTTGAGGTGTGCTTTTCCGGCGGCAAGAGTTATCTTCATATCAGTGAGCGGAGAGCCTGTGAGTACGCCGATATGCTGTTTCTCCGCAAGATGAGTCAGTATGAGCCGCTGCCAGTTCTTATCAAGGTCATCTTCACGGACAGATGTGTCAAAAACAAGTCCGCTGCCACGTTCAAGCGGTTCAAGTATAAGATGAACTTCTGCATAATGCCGGAGCGGTTCGTAGTGTCCGACTCCCTCCACAGGTGCAGCGATAGTTTCCTTATACGCAACAGCTCCCGTTCCGAACGAAACTTCATAGCCGAATCTCGTTTTTATGCGTTCTGTGAGGACTTCGAGCTGGATAGCTCCCATAAGCTGCAAATGTATCTCCTTTAGCTGCTCGTTCCATATAATATGTAGCTGAGGATCTTCGTCCTCAAGGCGACGCATATCTTTAAGCACATCAAAAGCGTTCACTTCCGGCGGAAGTCCAACCTGATATGTCAGCACCGGTTCAAGGACTGCTCTGCCGGAATTCCTTATGCTGCCTATGCCTTGTCCGGGATAAGTTCCGGCAAGACCTGTCACAGCCGCAACATCACCTGCTCCGGCTGTCTCGGCAGAGCGGAAGCGGTCGCCTGTATAAAAACGTATCGAGCTTATCTTTCCGGTGACTTCCTCGCCGGAAGCGTCGGTGTATTTCAGTTCATCACGCATACGGAGCGTTCCGCCGAGTATTTTCAGATGTGTAAGACGGCTGCCTTTCTGGTCGTATGTTATCTTGTATACTTTTGCCCCGAACATCTCCTGATAGTCACGCTCTTTTGTAAAACGGCACAGCACATCTATGAACTCATCAACGCCTTTCATTTTAAGTGCCGAACCGAAACAGCACGGAAATATCTGCCTGCGTGCGATACAGTCAGCGATCTCTCCGTCAGATATCTCTCCGTCAGAAAGATACTTTTCCATAAGTTCGTCGCTGCACAGTGCGGCTTCTTCGGAAATAGCCGATATATCAGTAAAGTCAGTACAGTTCGGTGAAAGATGCTTTTTTATATTGTCGAGAACGGCTTCACGGTCAGCTCCGGTGAGATCCATTTTATTCACAAAGATGAATACCGGTATGCTGTACTTCCGCAGGAGCTTCCAGAGCGTGGAAGTGTGGCTCTGCACGCCGTCTGTTGCACTTATGACAAGTACGGCATAGTCAAGCACACGCATCGTCCGCTCTGTCTCTGCTGCAAAATCGGCATGGCCGGGAGTATCGAGAAGATAAACGTGTGTATCTCCCGATGTGAATTCTGCCTGATGCGAAAATATGGTTATGCCCCTGCTGCGTTCTATTGTATCAGTATCAAGAGCGGAACTTCCGTCATCGACACGTCCGGCTTTTCTGACTGCACCTGTCCGGAAAAGTACGGATTCCGAGAGCGTGGTCTTTCCGGAATCGACGTGTGCGGTTATACCTACAGTTATCTTTTTCATGGCTGCTCCGTTCATTTTATATTTTTATAGTAAAAAACTGCAAGCTGAGTCCTGTCACGAAGGCTGAGCTTTTCGAGTATCGTACTGATATAGTTCCTCACTGTTCCCTCGCTGAGATAGAGCTGTGCGGAGATCTCCTTGTTGCTGAGTCCCTGTGCAACGAGTTCGATGATCTCCTGCTCACGTTCGGATATATCGGCTCCGTCATAGCTGAATCCATTCCTGCTGTACATTATATCGGGAAGTCTGCCCATGATCTTCTCTCCGTAGACGGTCTGACCGTTCATCACCGCCTGAAGTGCCGGGATTATCCCCTGAAAATCCTGTTTGAGGATATATCCCTTAGCACCTGTACGGACAGCTTTCAGGATATATTCATCATCTGCGAAAGTCGTGAGGTAGAGTATCTTTGCATCGGGATGCTTTTTCAGTATCATCTCACCTGCTTCAAGGCCTGTCATTCCCTGCATACGTATATCCATAAGGAGGATATCCGGCAGGTATTTATCATACATCTCAACAGCTTCCTCTCCGCTGTGACATTCAGCGATGACCTCAGCGTCCTTATCGGCACTTATTATTGTTTTAAGGGACATTGCGACTATCCTGTCGTCATCTGTTACTATTATCTTCATCAGGGATCTCCTTTCTGACTGTTACGAATATCCTGAAACCTTTCTCGGTGCTGTCTATCTTCAGGATACCGCCGAGCGACTGAACACGACTCTTTATATTTTCCAGTCCTATGCCGGACGACATGATCTCACCGCATTTTCCATTATCTCTCAGGATAAGCTGATAAAACGCCGGATAATCGTTGAGCGTGAGCCACACCTTGTCTGCATTGCTGTGGCGGAGTATATTCGACACGCCCTCCTTGACAATACCGATAAAAGATATCTTGACTTTATTCGGGATATCGTTACCGAAGTTGAGTTCTTCGGTCACATCGATGCCTTTTTCCCTGAGAGGTGCTGCTGCGGCTTTCAGAGCCTCACGCAGATCAATAGATTCATCGTGAAGATCGTGGACGCTCCTGCGGATATCAGTCATGGCGGTATTGAGAGTCTCATTCAGGCTGGAGAGCGAATCCTTTATATTTTCATCAGTACATATCACCTGTAAAGCCGCTGTCTGGAGTATCGACCTCGAAAGCATATGGCCGACATTGTCGTGTATCTCACGGGCGATGCGGTTTCGCTCCATAAGCTTTGCAAGGTGTATCTGATGATCCTGTTCGAGCATTATCCGCTCGTTTTTCTCTTTCATATGGATATTCAGCTCGGCTGATGAATCTCTCATTATCCTGAATTTATCCTCCAGTTCAAGAAGAGAAGAAGTTCTGAATGCAAGTATCACAGCTAAAACTGATATGACTGCATTCATCGTTGATGTATCATCAAACCGGCTGAGTGTATTGCCGATGCACAGAACAGCCGATGCTGCCGATGCTGTATAGACTTTCTCACTGACCGATTCGTAAAAGATCAGCGGAAGGAAGCACATGAACGGATCAAAAAATATGCACGGCACAAGATACAGATATTTCAGCCTGCTGAATATTTTTCCCCCTGAGAATGTAAATATTATAACAGCCATCAGAAATGCCGTCACAATGACAAGACTTTCCTTCTCCCCGAACGACATCATTATTCCGGCTGCTATTATCATCAGTTTATCAATTGCTTTTTTCATATAAGGCCTTCCGGTTAAACATAGTTATCGTATTATTAATTTTACCACAATCATGATAATTTGTCCATAGGTCATATCAAAAAGAACTCCGTGAACACAAAGCGAGTACCGGCTTCATATCCACGGAGCGAATTTCCCATATATCACCACTGGCTCATAGAAGCGACAAGATCGACTTCTTCGCCGTTCTTGTCAGTTCCCTTTCCTGTGAATCGGTCGATCCTGTACGTATCGAGGTAATTCTCGTCCCCGACTTCACCGGGTTCAGGTGCTTCAAACAATTCAAGGATTATCATGTCATCTTCTCCGATATATACCCTGATGCTCTGACATTCCCTGCCGTCTGTGGAATTGTAGAAACTTTCAGCAAGATCAGAAAGTTCTGAATTGCTGAAAAAATGTATGTCATCAAGCTTCTGGTCGCTGAAATACCGCCACAGAGTTGAACTGCCGTCGGAATACACTACCTCTGCCGTATCAGCATTGATATAATTCGGCGTTCCGGAAAAGCCTGCTTTTTCATCACCGTACATAGGGGCAACGACCTCGACTGTTGCCTCTGTATCTGTGAACGTGTATGTGACTTCTTCCCTTTCACCTGTACTCTGGACAGCCATGACACCGGTGCCGTCGGCATTTACCTCATAGAAGAACTGCTGACGAAGATTTATACCGTCAATGTAAAAATCGCTTGTTGCCAGCCAGAGTCCGGGGGCTATCGTATGGACATCTTCATAGCTGCCGTTTACGCCCTGACCTTTTTCTTCGGAAGTTGTTTCTGTTTCAGTTTCTTCCTGAATTTCCTCTGTAGATTCCGGAAGAGAAGCTGTCTCTGCTTCTGTCGTATCAGCAGAAGTTTCCTCTGTCTGTGTTGATGTCTGCTGTTCTTCTGCCGAAGAAGAGAGCAATGCTTCGCTGCCCTCATCATCATGTCCGCACGAGGTCAGGCAGACAGCAGTAAGCACAGCGGCAGCGGCGGATAATAACCTGAATTTTTTCATATTATGATCTCCTTATTATAATACGTATTTTATTATTCATTGCCGTCCGTCTTATCTTTATGATAAGACGAAAGCAGTCTTTTGTTTATATCCGGTTCCGGTTCTCCTTCCAGACAAGGAGTGAACCTGATAAGCGATGATCTGTTTTCCGGATCTTCTATAAAAAGCCTTCCGCATGAGGGGCATTGATACATATTCATGCCGAACAGATCATAGATACTGTTATATATCTCTCGTGTATTGCCGCCATGCGGTTTTTCAAGCTTTTCTATATACTCCCAGAACTTGTTCCAGTCCTGATCTGCGATAACTCTGCCTTTGTAATAGATCTTATCAGAACTGTCGTGCAGCCGGAATCCGCACTTGCATAAAAAGTGCATAAGTTCACCTCTTTTAAAAGTACTGATATTATTATACAGCCGAAACGGGCCATTGTCAACAAAAAAACCGCAGGATCCCCTGTAAACGAGGATCTGCGGTGTAAGATCAGATCAATAGCGGTTGTTTATGAGAATAAATGCGAACTTTAATTCTTGAAGATGTTCTTCAGGAAATTGTACAGATGAGGTCTTACGGTATTGCCGCCGTGGTCACCGTTTTCGATGACCTGCCACAAATGCTCGACTCCGTTGGCAGTGAGCATATTATGGTAGCTCAACGGATATTCTCCGACTGTTCCGTCAAACCTTGCTGCTGAGATGAGGAAGAGTTCAGGGAGCGGATTTCCGTCCTTGAATTTAACTTCGCTCTCCTGGAGACAGCCTACGTGTGTTGCGAAGTTATCAACTGTCGCAACTATTCCGGGAGCTGCACAGGCTGAACCTATATAACCGAAAAGGTCAGACCTCATCAGTCCGATATAGAGAGCTTCTCTGCCTCCCATTGAAAATCCTGTTATTGCTGTGTTCTCTCTGCCTTTCTTTACAGAGTAGTTCGATTCGATGAACGGCATAAGGCTGTCTGCGATATCATAAAGGAAATTATCATATGCTTCCATATTGTCAGGCGAGAATCCGTCACAGCCGTTTTTAGTCTTGCTGGTAAACATCGACGGGAAGACTATTATCATCTGCTCGGCCTCGCCCTTTGCAGCGAGATTTCCGGCAATAGCCTGAACAGCCATGCTCTGGTCGAGCATAGAGTTCTCATTGCCGAATATACCGTGCAGTATATAAAGTACCGGGTACTGCTTCGTGCCGTCATATCCTGCCGGGAGCAGGACATTCACACTCTTTGTCTTGCCTGCAAAATCAGAATAGTAAGTCTTTGATTCCACTCTGCCGTAATCGACATTTCCCTGCTTAGAAGTGACATCAGCCGGAACATCAGCAGTAAGAGTGCTGCGTACCTTGTCCATGTAGCCTCCTGTGGGATCGTCATTATTTGGTTCATCATTATTGCCGCCGCTGCTCTTCGTGAAGGAAGTTCTCTTTCCCTGAACGAATTCACATATCTGCACGAGATCAGCAACGTTGTACTGTCCGTCCTCATTCACGTCAGCCGCTTTGAAAACATTCTGATCGGAAAAGGCAACTCCCTGAAAAACGTCTATCGATGCCTTTCTTGCGAGGATCGTGTCAAATACATCTACACTTCCGTCACTGTTGAGATCGCCGAGGACTACTGCCGCAGGCTGTTCCTGAAACGGGAAAGGATCGTTTCCCCACGGGTTCCAGCCGCCCGGAAATCCCATTGCATCAGATGTCATACAGTTGTTGTTAGACAGTGCTATCAGAGGACAGCACAATGCCGCTGCGAGAATAGCTACAGGTTTCTTCAGATCCATATTTTTCACCCTCCATAAATCTGTGTTACATTATAATATGTTTACTATAAAACCTATGCAGCTTCTCCAATCATAATATCCACTATTTAAATTATATAAATATTTGTGCAGAATGTCAGTGAATAAAATGCAGATTCAGTGGATTTTTTGCATACGAATCTTTTCTCCTGTATAAAACGAAACAGCCGTATCATTTGATACGGCTGCTTCGTTTCTGATTTGTCCCTTACAATGACATTTCGGAATGCTACAGCGGCCACTGCTATTGTGCAGATGCAGCGAACTGCTGTATTGTTACCCGGAGAGGGTGATACTCAGCACCATATCTCTACGATGCCGGGATCATAAAAACTGAGAGGTTTTTATTACAAATATATTATACAATACATATTGTTCAATTTCAACTCATAAAATGTATTTTGAGTGGATAAAATGCAGAAAAAATCTAATTAATAACACGAAAATAATTTGTTTTATCAGATTACCATATTTTTTGAGGAGATTTTCCCATGTAACTGCGGTCGATTATTATTTTACTTTCAGTAAGGCATTTTGTGAATTTGTTTTAGCTAATTCACACCTCATAATTTCACAAAGTGCATTTTCTGAAAAAAACGTGGACAAAATACTATTTTTTCATTGACTAATAACAAATTTTGGTTTATACTATTTATAAGGGATATTAACAATTAAAGGGGGAATGGTAATGAACGATCGCAGGCCGATCATAGGTATCATTACTGCCGTCGCCAATAACTACGATCAGAAACAAGTTATCTGCGGTGTTGCTGAATCAGCTATGGCTGCCGGATATGATACTGCCGTTTTTTCAAATGTTTATAATTACCTGTATGATGATAATAACCTCGACAGCGAGAGACATATATTCGACCTTGCCATGTCTGATCAGTTGAAAGGACTTATCATAATGGCTGAATCTTTCGTTAATATCGGTCAGAGAAAATATGCTGCCGATCTCGTGAAGAAGCTCTCTGTTCCCGTCGTCATTGCAGGCTGTGTCACTGAAGAATTTGAGGATCAGGACTATATCAGCGTGAATTCAAGTGACCGTTATGATATGAAAGTCCTCACTTCTCATCTCATCGAAAAGCACGGATACACCAACATCGATATGCTCGCCGGATTTGAGGACAACGAAATCTCACAGGAACGTGTAAAAGGCTATCTCGACGCTCTCGAAGCTCACGGCATCGAACCTGATATGAACAAAGTGCATTACGGTGATTTCTGGCTGACTTCCGGACGTGAGACTGCCGCCAAGTACATAAGCGGTATGTATCCCCTGCCGGAAGCTATCGTGTGTGCCAATGACTGTATGGCTTACACGCTTATAGATTCGCTCGCTGATGTCGATATCAAAATACCGGAAAAAGTCGCTGTTGTCGGGTACGAATACTCCGACAGAAGACTTATGTATGCTCCGCTGCTGACTACTTTCAAGCGTAACAGGCGTGGCATAGGCAATCTCTCGTTCCAGCAGCTACAGTGCCTTATCGAAGGCAAGCCTCTGAAAGAGTACGAACCGCCTGCCGGCAAACTCATTCTCGGAGATTCATGCCCATGCGGACATGACGAGAAGTTCCACCGGTACGAGATAAAGAAAACTGCCGAAATGAAAGATTACGAACACTGGAATCTTTACAGCACTATGGAGCAGAGACTCACTAACAGCCGCAGTCTCGAAGAATTCATCGGCATAATCGGAGATCATCAATGGCTCATACGATATGTCCAGAATGTTTTTCTGTGCCTTTACTCAAACTGGTATGATGTAAGTCAGGAAACTTCCGAAACGATGTCATGCAGAACTATACTTCCGTGGCTCGATACATCGCCGTTCGAGATAAACCGTTTCGATCTCGAAACACTTTTCAGCAGCAGCAATACACCGTCGGTGTACTATTTCACGCCGATGTTCGTCAGCGAACGCAAACTCGGTCATATCGTACTTAAATATGACACTCCCGACGGATATGATGACGTTTTCCGCCATTGGCTCAAATCCGTCACAAACGGTCTGGAATTCCTCAGAATGAAAAATGATATCCAGTACCTCACAAGCTGCCAGAATCTTTCAGAATACCGTGATACGCTCACCGGTATGTACAATTATAAAGGCATCGAAAGAGTGTATTCCTCCAAGTCAGAAGATAACAACAAGCTCTGCTTCATTCTTTTAAGGACGAGCCTTTCAGACGGTGCGATCATCGATTCTGCCGCAGAAAAACGGATCGAAGCTGTACTCGCTGCCGCTCATGCACTGGAACTTTTCTGCGGTACTCACGATGCAGCCGCTCATATCTCGGAAAATGAATTCGCCTGCCTCGTCCGCAGCGATGCCGATCCGGAGATCCTTTCCGGCACGCTCGAAGCAATGCTTATCCGCCAGAAAAAGTATATCGATGTGTTCGGTGTCGATTCTTTCGTTTGCTCCGCTGTGAGATGCGACGGCGAGCCGTTCAGCAATCTTGTGAAGATATGCACCGACTCAAACGACGAAAAAGTCGCCGTAATAAACGAACGCCGTACAAGTCTCCATTACAGCGATATGGCTGATATCAGGACATATATCTACACTTACCCGGAAAAGACTTTCGATCAGGACGACCTCGGAAAGATAAAGTCAGGCAATCTCAACAGCTTCCGTTCCATTTACAAGAAATGCTTCGGTATAAGTTTTCATCAGGACTGCATCGCTGCAAGGATACAGAAAGCAAAATACTACCTTTCCACAACGACGCTCAATATGACCGACGTTTCCGAAAAATGCGGATATATCGACAACAAGTATTTTCTCAGGCAGTTCACAGCCAATATGGGCAT
>CADBQF010000120.1 GCA_902796705.1 Ruminococcus flavefaciens | reverse complement strand
ACCACACCTTCCGGGCGGAACTCTCTGAGGATATCGAGCGTATCCTCCCACGCATCACGGGTATGAACTATGACCGGCAGACCGAGTTCCTTTGCGAGAGCGAGCTGTTCCCTGAACATTTTTATCTGGCGTTCATAGTCATAGCCTTCATAGTGGCGGTCAAGGCCTATCTCTCCGACTGCTTTCACACGGGAAGACGAGCGGACGGTATCACGGACGATATCGAGGTAATTTTCAGGTTCATTCCCGGCTGATTCCGGGTGAAAGCCGGCTGCTGCCCATATATAGCCGTATTTTCCGGCAAGAGCGGCATTTGCCACAGTATCTTTCTCATTTGACGAAGCGAGCATGACATACTTCACGCCTTTTTCCGGGAGCTGAGCAAGGAGCTGTTCCCGGTCTTCATCGAAGGCTTCGTCGGTATAATGTGCGTGTGTATCGAATATACCTGTATACATATTATTCCTGGAAGTACTGCTCACGGAGATCGTTGAGGAATACAGCAGAGGGGATAAAGTCGTTGTTGGAAACTTCTCCGTCGAGAATGAGTGAGCTTGCGATAGTATTTCCGTTCTCAAGCATGGAGCGGATAGCGTACTGTCTGTTTCTGAAGTCAACTGATGTTACGTCAGTAGATATCATATTTATGATAATGTCAAAGCTGTTCTTGAAGTTGTCAGAGATACGCTTTCCGTCGTTCTGGTTGAGCATAGCGGCAAATATGGAGCTTGCAACGTATGCACGGCGTACTTCTCTTCCCTCGAACATAGAATAAGTAACGAGTGTCTCTACCTGTTTGCCGTTGAGGAACTGTTCGCCGCCGTCTTTCTGGAATCCTGCGATATCTGCATCTACATTGTAGGTAACGCCGCCGATGATGTCACAGAGCTTTATGAGCGATTCAGAATCGAACTTCATATATCTGTCTACCTTTATGCCGAAAGTCTGCTCGGTGAAATTCACAGCCGCCGGAGCTCCGCCTCTCTCATAGGAATCCTGGAGCTTCTGCTGGCTTCCGTCAACGATAGCGATAGTGTTTGTGGGTATGCCGATGAGTGTGAGGTGCTTCTCCTTTGGTTTTGATCTCATGAGCATGAATGTGGACGAACATTTCTTTTCCGGTTCGTCGAGTATGAAAAGTATCGTGTGATCGTCCTCAGCCGTTACGATATTCACAGCTCTCGGCTCAGGTTCGGTAAGGGGTTCTTCCTTGTTGAATCCGAAATACTTGTATATACCGAATGCCGCACCTCCGACAATGAGCAGTCCGACGAATATCGTAATAAGGAACGGGACTGCGATGCTTCCGCTTCTTCTCTTAGCCATGATAAATGACTCCTTTCGTTGATGTATAAACTTCTTGTATAATGTCGGGGAATATTTTATTCTCCGTAAAATGAATGAAAATTGCCGCAGAGAGGAGTTCGTTAAAAACTTATCTGCGTCACACCGTTTATCAACAGAGTTTTCCACATTTTCAACATGGAGTGTATGTTGATTCATGTTTAAACACCTGATTCAACACTCTGTTGAAACCACACGCTATTTGCACCGGAAATTTATTGCGATGTGTAAATTTCCGGAACGCCCCCTTGAAAAAAATCTGATATGTGGTATAATATATTACAGGTATCTGAAATACCTGCTCTCACTGAGTATGCGTCCGGCTTCCGCACGGTCACCGCCTGACATACTCTCTATACCGAAAATATCGGTACAGTCATATGTATGTATATCAAGATGTTTTTTCTGAGCATATCTTACAGTCTGACCTGTACCAGACCTTGACTTGAGTCCGGGATCGTAAAAACCAAGCAGAGCCGATGAATTATCGACCATGAAGTAGTTCCTGCTCCGGTAGATATCACGGTACTTTGCCTGTTTTGCCGAATAGACGGCATTTGCTTCATCACAGGTGGTGTACAGTCTGAAAGCTGCCCGCTCCGCCCTTGCGAGACATCTGCGGCTCTCCTGCGAGAACCTCTCTGCATGGCGAAGGCACGGCATGACTCCGACGAGCTTTATATCCCTGACTGCTCCGGAAATGCGGACGATATAGTCTGCCGCCCAGAGATCAGTCCCCTCTGCCAGACCGGAGATGAATACCCTGTATCCCTCCCTCACGGCACAGTCGATATAATGCTCTATGAGAAGTTTTGCCGAAGCTGTACTGCACGGCATATCTCTGTCAGCCGGGATATCCCTGTGACCTGATATGCAGGCTGTTATGCTCCTGTCGGAAAAACCGCCCTCAGCAATGTTCACCTCTGCACCTGATATGAGTGATCTGAACATAGTCCACCTCCATCGATGCGGATTCAATCCATTTTATTATAACACGTACCATTATATATTTCAAGCTTTTTTTCAAGCTGTAATTGAATTTTAATAATAAGAACTCCTGCGTACAGACGCAGTTCAAAGAAAGGATATGATACAATATGAAGCCTTATCTCAAAAGAGCATGGGCTGAAGTCTCGCTCGAAAAGCTCAAAGGAAATGTGAGCGTCATAAAAAAACTCAATTCTCCCGGAACTGAGATCATGGCTGTCGTAAAAGCCGATGCCTACGGTCACGGTGACGAACATATCGTCCGCTGCCTTGCAGATGAGTGCGGTATAAAGTATTTCGCCGTATCGAATCTCGATGAAGCTATCGCCGTAAGGAATTTCTGTCCTGATGTGCAGATACTCATTCTCGGCTACACTCCCCCGGAGTACGCCCACGAAATAGCGATGTACAATATCATTCAGGGTGTCGTATCGACTGAGTATGCCCTCGCCCTCGCTAAGAATTCTCCGCAGCCTATCCGCTGTCATATAAAGATAGATACCGGTATGGGAAGGATAGGTCTGAAACACGACTCCCCGAAGGCGTGTGCCGACGAGATATGCGATATGATAAATAATATAAAGAATATCTCCGTGGAGGGCATATATACTCACTTTGCCGTTGCAGACAGCGATTCTCCTGATAATATCAGCTACACCGACAGACAGGAGAAGTTCATTCTCGATACATATGACGAACTCGTCAGCAGAGGCATAAAGCTCCCGCACGTACACTTCATGAACAGTGCCGCTACCTGCTACAGGAACAACAGCCGCAGCACGCTCTCCCGTGCCGGCATCATACTTTACGGACTTCACCCGGATATAAGCCTTCCTATCCCGGAGGGACTTGAACCGATAATGGAACTCAAAGCTGTCATCTCGCACGTAAAGACCGTCCACAAGGGCGACTGCATCAGCTACGGCAGAACTTTCACAGCCGACAGGGATATGCGTATCGCTACCGTTACTATAGGATATGCCGACGGATATTCAAGGCTCCTCTCCTCAAAGGGCGAGATACTTGTCCACGGAAAACGCTGCCGCATCGTCGGAAGAGTCTGCATGGACCAGCTCATGATGGACGTTTCTGATGTACCGGAAGCAGCTTCCGGCGATATCGTCACCATGATAGGCAGCGAGGGCGGAGATTCCATAACAGCAGACGAACTCGCTTCCATGTACGGAACTATCGGCTACGAAGTCGTATGCGGAATTTCAAAGCGTGTTCCGAGGATCTACATCTGAGAGGAAAATCAGCAGAGCGATGCCGTGCGGCATCACAGTGACAGAAAAAAGATCAGCAAACCGCATGGCGGCTAAAAATAAATGATTATCAAACGGAGATGAATCAATATGAAAAAAGCTATGACCATTACATACGAGGTTGGCGATAATCTCTATATAAATATAACAAATAAATGTCCATGTGCCTGTACGTTCTGCATAAGGAACAACGCCGACGGTGCTTACGGCTCCGATCCGCTCTGGCTCGAACACGAACCGTCCGTCAACGAGATAATGAACGATATATGCAAGCGTGACCTCTCGAAATACAACGAGATCGTCTTCTGCGGATACGGCGAGCCGACCTGCCGCCTTGACACTATGCTCAGTGTTATAAGACTTATCCGTGGCGGTGCTTTCGATATGCCTGTAAAGATACGCCTGAACACGAACGGTCTCTCCGACCTCATCAACGAACGCTCTACCGCCGGAGAACTCAGCCGTGCCTTCGATACTATCTCGATAAGCCTAAACGCTCCCGACAAGGAGAAATATATGGCTGTGACACGCCCGAAATTCCCCGATGCTTTTGAATCGCTCAAAAAATTCACGAGCGACTGCGTGAACAGCCGTCAGAAAGTCAAAGTCGTTATGAGCGTCGTTGACGTTATCCCTCCGGAAGAGATAGAAGCTTCCCGTAAGCTTGCAGAAAGCCTCGGAGCAGAGCTTCGTGTCAGATCATACGATTCGTAATGGTTGGTATGCACAAATTTCCACATAGGAATTTGTATACTTTTTTGTCTGTCCGCTATGGAAAATTTTTCTGCGATATGATATAATATAGTAAGCGTTGGTCTTTTTAGGCATGACCGCCGGCATAAAAAAATATTTGCCGCACGCCGAAAAAACTTACGCTGTCAGCAATCATGCTTACGCCTTAACATCACGATAAGGAGATTATATCATGGGTAAAGGAAAAGTAATTATCGCCGCAGCTACAGTCACTATCGTTACTGCCGGCATCACAGCGGCAACTGTTATCGTTTGCAGACGTTTGTTCGAGAAGAACTATTTCACGTCAGCAGAAAATTCTTTAAGATAATTTTTTTAAAAGAAGGTAGTATAAAATGGAAATCAAATTCACAAAAGCAGAGACTTTAAAGGCAAAGCCGCAGCCGGGCGACAAACTCGGTTTCGGTCACATCTTCACTGACTATATGCTCGTTATGCCTTATGACGAGGGACAGGGCTGGCACGATCCTGAGATCAAGCCTTACGGCACTATCGATCTCTCACCGGCTGCTATGTGCTTCCACTACGGTCAGGAAGTGTTCGAGGGACTCAAGGCTTACAGAACGGCTGACGGCAAAGTTCAGCTCTTCCGTCCGCAGGAGAACTTCAAGAGACTCAACAAGTCCAACGAGAGACTCGTTATCCCGGAACTCCCTGAGGAACTCGGTATGCAGTGCCTTATGGAACTCCTCAAAATTGAAAAAGACTGGGTACCTTCAAAGGAAGGCGAATCCCTTTACATAAGACCTTTCATCATCGCTGTTGATCCTTTCCTCGGCGTTAAGCCCGGCGAGCATTATCTCTTCATTATAATCCTCTCACCTTCAGGTGCTTACTACGAGAGCGGACTCAACCCCGTAAATATCTACGTTGAGAGCAAGTATGTCCGTGCTGTAAGAGGCGGTATGGGCTTTGCAAAGACAGGCGGCAACTACGCTGCATCTCTCATCGGTCAGGACGAAGCTCACAAGCAGAACTACTCACAGGTACTCTGGCTCGACGGCGTTGAGCAGAAGTACATCGAAGAAGTAGGTGCTATGAATATCTTCTTCGTTATCGACGGAAAAGTCGTTACTCCTATGCTCCAGGGAAGTATCCTCCCCGGCATCACAAGAAAGTCTGCTATCGAAGTTTGCAGAAGCAAGGGACTCGAAGTTGAGGAAAGACGCATCGATATCCAGGAGATCGCTGACGCTTACGACGCAGGCAAGCTCGACGAAGTATTCGGTACCGGTACAGCCGCTGTTATCTCTCCTGTAGGACACCTCAAGTGGAATGACAAAGTTATGGAGATCAACGGAAACAAGATCGGCAAGATCTCCCAGATGCTCTACGATACAATGACAGGTATCCAGTGGGGCAAGATCGAAGATACCTTCAACTGGATCGTTCCCGTTGAATAATAAGAGAAAAAATATAAGGCTGGTACTTGCATAGAAGCCTGTACCTTTATTGAGGAAGAACTCTTTTGAAAGGGTTCTTCCTCAATTTTTCAGCGTAAAAATTCCCCTGACGGGACGCTCGGCATAATACTGCCGTCTGCGATAGCTTATCGCAAGCGTCATGTCAGGGGAAAATTCATGTTAAGAGTCTTTGGAAAATGGGAGTGGGGAAAGAACCTTTCTTCAAAAGGGTTCTTCCACACTAAAAACAAGGGGCATCTCCATTGTCAGACTGTTATTACGAAAGGCTGTTTTTTTCTATAGAGAGTTCGCCTTTGGAGATGCGTTCACGGAGCTGTTCTATCGGGACGGGTTTGCTGAAAAGGTAACCCTGAGCTCTGTTGCAGCCTATCTTTTTAAGGAAATCGAACTGTTCCTGAGTTTCAACGCCTTCTGAGAGCGAGATCATTCTGAGCTGTTTTGTGAGGGCGACGATATTGTTCAGGATAGGTCTTGTCTTGGCGTTAGTAGTGAAGCCGGAGAGGAACTTCATATCTATTTTCAGAACGTCGAACTGGTAGTCTTTGAGGACGTTCAGCGAAGAATAGCCGCTTCCGAAGTCGTCGAGCCACACGTTGAAACCGCTGCTGTGGAGCGAACGCATAGCATTCTGGAGAAGATCCTGCTGGTCGTTGAGGGTACTCTCGGTGACTTCCACTTCGAGGAATGATTTCGGGACTTTATATTTGGAAGTCATTTCGAGCAGGAATTCTGTGATATCGAAAAGCTCAAAGTCAAGGCGTGAGAAATTGAGCGATACCGGAGCGAAAGCAAGACCTTTTTCGGCGGCTTCGCAGTAGTCTTTGCAGACGAGTTCAACGATACAGCGGTCGAGCTTGTGTATCTGGCGGTGT
>CADBQF010000119.1 GCA_902796705.1 Ruminococcus flavefaciens | reverse complement strand
CCTCCGCTTCAGCCGCCGGAGCGAATGTACACATCATCACCATGAATATGCTAATCAACACCGAAAGTGCCGATCTGAAACACTTTTTCATCTTCTCTATCCCCTTGTCTTCCGCTTATGAACGCAGATTCTTTTTAGCTGCAAAGAGAAGTATCACCGGATAGATCTCCAGTCTTCCGAGCAGCATATCAACGCAGAGAACGCACTTCGAGAATGAATTGAGTCCCCCGAAAGTTCCTGCCGGGCCTAATCTTCCCACACCGTAGCCGATATTGTTCATGCACGTTATGACTGCCGATGCGGATTCTTCTATCGAATAGCCGTTGAGCGTTATGAGCAGCAGCGATACTGCCATGAGCAGCATGAAGAGTATGAAATAAGAGCCTGCTCCTCGTACAACGTCCTTTTCGACCGGCTTTCCGTCCAATTTAACTGTCGCTACAGCACGGGGATTCACGATGTATTTCAGTTCCTTGATGCCCGTCTTGACGAGTATCATTATACGTGAGACTTTCATGCCGCCGCCCGTTGAACCGGCACACGAACCCACGAACATGAGCAGCAGCAGCAATGTCTGCGAGAACACCGGCCATTGCGTCACGTCCGCCGTTGAGAATCCGGCTGAGGTTATCGTCGATGCCACCATGAAGAACGAATGTCTCAGGGCATCTCCGAAACCGTTTGAAAGGTGATAGATATTTGCTGTGATTATCGCAGTTGCCGTCAGGACTACTCCGAAGTAGACCTTGACTTCCTCGTTCTTGAAGGCAAGTGCGTATTTCTTCACTATGATGAAGTAGTAAAGGTTGAAATTGACTCCGAAGAGGAGTATGAACACGGCTACGACCATTTCCACATATACGCTGTTGTAGTGGCCGATGCTGTCTCCCCACATGGAGAATCCTCCCGTTCCGGCTGAGGAACAGGCGTGTATCACCGCATCATAGAGCGGTACTCCGCCGAGCATGAGCATTATCATCTCGCCAAGCGTGAGAGATATGTATATACCGTAGAGGATACGTGCCGAAAAGCTCGACTTCGAGACAAGTCTTCCGACTTTCGGGCCGGCACATTCCGCCCTCATCATGTGCATCGTCCGTGAGTCGTTGCTCGACATGATAGCCAGCACGAACATGAGGACTCCCATGCCGCCCAGCCAGTGAGTGAACGCCCTCCAGAACATACACGACTTCGACATCGATTCAACGTCTGTGAGTATCGTCGCACCCGTTGTGGTGAAGCCTGATACTGTCTCGAAGAGTGCATCTGCATAGTGCGGTATCTCGCCTGCGATGACGAACGGTACTGCTCCGACCGCCGACATCGTTATCCATGCAGCGGCAACGCTCACGAAGCCCTCCATTGAGAATATCGAATTGTTCTTAGGCTTCTTTATCGTCAGCAGCAGCGATATCACCATGATAATGATGAACGGTATGCCGAATGCCGGTATTACGTGTTTTTCGCCGTATATAAATCCGACGAATATCGGAAGCAGCATGAAAAGTCCGACTATTTTGAGTATCTGCCCGACTATGTATAATATCATCTTGTAATTCATTTACACTGCTGCTCCTTAATCAAATATGCTGCTCAGGTCGTTGAAGCCTGTCGTGGTGGTTATGACGACGACGCTGTCGTTGACTTTCAGGCAGTCGTCGCCCTTTGGTATGATGAGGTCATTTCCACGGACGATACTTGCGATGAGTATGCCCTGACGTATCTTCAGCTTTTTCAGGGGAACGTTGACGTAGTCCTTTTCGTCACGGACAACGAACTCGATAGCTTCGAGCCTGTCGTTGACGAGCCTGTAGAGCGTGGTGATGCTGTTGCCCTTTGCATTCTGCTTTGCACGGACGTACTGTAGTATCTGGCTGACAGTTATGGATTTCGGTGAGATGATGCTGTCGAGGGCAAGCGTATCGGAGAGCTGTATGAGCGACATACGGTTCACCTTTGTAACGACCTTATCAACGCCGTTGTTCTTTGCAAGGAGCGAGAGGAGGATATTCTCCTCGTCTATGCCTGTGAGCGTAACGACTGCATCAGCGTCGTAGACTCTCTCCTCTTCGAGGATATCGTGGTCTGTACCGTCGGCACAGGAGATATTCACCTTGTTGAGGCGTTCGCTGAGTTCAAGGCAGCGGTCACGGTCTATCTCGATTATCTTGACTTTTACGCCCATTTCTATGAGCTGCTGGGCGAGGTGGTAGGCGACTCTTCCTCCGCCTATGAGGACAGCGGATTTTACACGCTTCTCACGGTAGGCTGCACTTATGCTCTTGAAGAACTTTACCATATTGCTGTGCGAAGCTGTCATATGTATCTTATCGCCTGCACGAAGCACGAAATTTCCGTTCGGTATGGTGAGTTCGTCGCCCCTCTGTACGGCACATATGAGGATATCGAGCCTCATTCGCCTTGAAAGCTGGCTGAGTGCGACTCCGTCGAGTATGCTTCCGGAAGATATCCTTATCTCCGCAAGGTCAACACGTCCCTTTGCGAATGATTCGATATTTATAGCCTCCGGGTAGCGAAGCACCTTTGCTATCTCGTTCGCAGCATTGTAGTCGGGGTTGACCATCATGCTTATGCCGAGTTCCTCACGCATGAAGACGAGCTGTCTGTCGAATTCAGGATTGCGGACTCTTGCGATGCAGTGGCGTGCCTTCATCTTCTTTGCGATAAGGCACGAGAGGATATTAACCTCGTCCGAATCAGTAACGGCTATGAAGATATTAGCCTTGTCGATATTCGCCTCTTCGAGAACGCTCGTCTGGAGGCAGTTGCCTGCTATTCCCATGACATCGAAGTCATTTATAGCCGCCTCTATGAGAGCTTCCTTCTTGTCGATAACTGTGACGTTATGTTCATTGCTGAGTTCCTCAGCAAGTGCGCTGCCGACTTTTCCGCAGCCAACGATTATAATGTCCATATTCCCTCCATAAAGAAATATAACCGCAGGATAAGACCTGCGTATCATCTGTACAGGGAGCGTGATGCTCTCCCGGTCACATCAGGCAGCAAAAGCTTCTGATGCTCTCTATAATTATAAACCAGCATACACTTTTTGTCAATCCGTACCGATAATTTTTATTCTGATCTGTTTACATTTATGAAAAAGACACAGTGCAGATATACACTGTGTCTCTCATTCTATCGATATATCAGCCTGTCCGCATCAGTCAAAGCTGTGATCGTAGATAGATTCTGTACCCTTGTTAGCTACATAGCTGTAATACTGGAGTGCGAGCGAAGCATCGGAAGCATCGACTGTCCTGTCTCTGTTTATATCTGCTGCTGCGTTCTGTCTTTCTGTGAATTCTCCGTCATTGCCGTTTACTGTGAGAGAATATTCCACAAGTATCTTTGAAGCATCGGCAGCATCGACTGTAGCGTCATCGTCCACATCTCCGAGAGAGATATCAAGGGCATCAAACATCTCTTTCAGTGCGATCACCGGATAATCAGCCTTGTTTGCAATAGTATTGTATGTCTGTGCAAGGAGTCCGCCGTCTGTTTCCTTAGCTCCGATAGTATTTATCAGGGTTGCGGCTATTGCGGCATGGCCTGTCTGGTTCGGGTGGAAATCCATGCTGAGTGCCGAGCTGCCCTCTGCCATAGTTTCCTGTATATCGGTGAAAACATATGCGTGGCCGGGATTCTTCTCATTCGATACGCCGTTCTCTGTGGAAGTGAACGTGTAGTAGATATCTGCTGTCTCCGTTCCGGAGATCTTCTTTATCGCTTCATTGTATGAGAGCTTTATGACGGAGTTGAAATTTATCCTGAGCTGTTTTAGCATCTGGTAATAATTTCCCGTGCCGAACGTCTGCGATACGAATTCCGGATCGAGCTGTACAGGCTGGTAGAGAGTCTGTATGATTATGCGTGCATCGCTGTTGCAGGCTTTGAGTTCGGAAACGATAGCATTGAGATTCGTCACGATCTGATCCGGGACGATGCCTGCATAGCCGTCGCCTGAATCGGTGATGTTGGTGCATATGCTGCTGAGGAGGCTGTTCATCTCCATCATTGCGGTCATGCCGCCCTTTGTGACGTACTCTTTGAGACCGTCCTCGCCTCTGATATTGAGAATATTTATCATATCGGCAGGAGTGATCTTTTCCGGAACATCTGATGCAGAAACGCCGTCCTTGACGAACTTGTGGTCGGTTCTGGAGAAAGCGTAGTCAACGAGTCTCTTTCCGGCATACTGGATCATGTCATTTCCGCCGATAGAGATGATGATGACATCTGCCTTTGCCAGAGCTGCCTTCTGGGTATCGTTCATGCCCTTGACAGCGGTGAGAAGATCGTTCGTGGTGATGCCGGGAACAGCGAAGTT
>CADBQF010000118.1 GCA_902796705.1 Ruminococcus flavefaciens | reverse complement strand
TGAAGGACAGGACGGTATATATCGAATTGTACGGCGAAAACAGGATATCTTACCGTGTGCTGTGCGGAAGGATAGATTCTCACGGCGGAACTGTCTATACATACGGCGTTGAGATAGAAGACCGCCTGAACTGCGAAAAGGAAGCGATACCGGATTTTTCCCGGAGCGTCGAAGATGCAGTACATTTTGCTGAATCCCTCATAGCCTGCCGTGCAAGACCAAAACAGATCTATTCCAAAGCACTCGGATTTCTTGTCGTGTCAATATAAAAAATATTTCACAGGTATAGACAAAACCGTTTTTTTGTGGTAGAATATGTTATAGTTTAAAGAGAAAGGATGCTGAATATGGCTGAATTAAAATTTGAGATCACTGAAAATATCGGTACTCTCTCAGAGAACGCAAAGGGCTGGACAAAGGAACTCAATCTTGTAAGCTGGAACGAACACGATCCTAAGTATGATATCCGTGAATGGTCACCGGATCACAGCAGAATGGGAAAAGGTGTTACTCTCACAGCAGATGAGCTTGCAGAACTCAAAGAGCTTCTCAGCAAGATCGACCTCGATTCTTTCGACGAGTGAGAACTATGATCGGCTGACTGTATATACAGTCAGCCGATTTTTTCAGAAAGGGGAGCGGTCGTACATTTTGCGGAGTTTTTCCAGAGCTTTTTTCTCTATGCGTGAAACGTATGAGCGTGAGATACCGAGGATATGAGAAGTCTCGTTCTGGGTATGGGGAGCATTTCCGTACAGACCGTACCGGTAGATGATTATTTCAGCTTCACGTTTATCGAGGCACTGATCTATGAACGAATAGACCTGTTGTGAGCGGAGCATCAGTTCGACCTGTTCGTGGATATCAGTTCCGTCGTCGATAAGATCCATGAGAGTGAGAGCATTGCCGTCCTTGTCAGTTTCGACAGGCTCATTGATATAGACATCACCGGCAGATTTTTTAGCTGCACGGAAGCTCATGAGGATCTCATTTTCGATACATCTGCTCGCATAAGTAGCAAATTTAGCACCTTTGGTGTAGTCGAAAGTAGAAACAGCCTTGATAAGACCTATCGTGCCTGTAGAGATAAGTTCGTCCTGTTCAGCCTGTGAGGACGAATATTTTTTTGCGATATGGGCGACGAGCCTTAGATTATGTTCTATGAGGCGATTTCTTGCTTTCTGGTCACCGGAAGCCATGAGGATAAAACATTCCTCCTCGTCTTTTTTGGAGAGCGGCTTCGGAAATACAGTGTTGTTGTCGATGTGGAGTGCAAAGAAGAAAAGATTTCTTAAAAGATGAAGCAGCATATGATCTACCTCCGGGAATAGGATGGTAAATCATATGCTGCTTTTCTGGATATATGCAGAGATCACATATGTTTTGAGCTTTTTTTCTGCTTCATGATGAAGAGCGTAGCTGAGAGAACAGCCGCAGAGAACAGTATCTCTATCATGATGCAGGTAAAGAACGATGAACGGCTGAATGTTTCTCCGCTTAAACTGTATATCTTGTTATTGGCTGTGATGTACCAGTAGAAGGGGAGAAGCCTGCTTATCATCTTGATCCTGTCAGAGAGCAGGTCGAGCGGAACGAACACGCCGCATACAAATGACATTCCGAGTCCGAGCAGGTTCGTAAGGAGAGTTATGATGCCGCTGCTGGGCGAGAACACTGCAACGAGAAGTGTAAATGATACGCTGAATATCAGTATTGCAAAGGCATTTATTATGCCGTATCCCGTCTGGACGGCAGATATGTCCTTGCTGTCTATGATGAAGAAAAGTCCGATGAGTATAACGAATACGCTGAGAGAGAAGATCAGCGAGCCTGCGATGAGCTGTCTGAGTATAGACGAACTCTTTGTCATAGAGCAGTTCGTTCTGCTGCCGATCGATCTGTTCGTCATATTGGTCAGAACGGGAGTGAGTGTTATCATTATTACCGAAAAGATGATATATGCAAGGAACTGGAAGTAATTTGAAGCAAATGTCATATCGTCAGATGACGCAGCTTCTTTATCTTCTGAGATC
>CADBQF010000117.1 GCA_902796705.1 Ruminococcus flavefaciens | reverse complement strand
GTTATCGAGTCCCATGTTGAATTCGTTGGGGACTTTCTTCATCGGACATTTCTCTGTACAGAGTCCGCAGCCTGTACACTTTGTCTCGTCAACGAAGCGAGCCTTCTTCTTTATAGTAACAGTGAAATTTCCTACGAAGCCCTTTACATCTGTTACCTCACTGAATGAATGGATATGTATTTTCTCGTTCTGTGAAGCCTCTACCATTTTAGGTGTGAGGATACAGGCAGCACAGTCGAGAGTCGGGAAAGTCTTGTCTATCTGAGCCATTTTGCCGCCGATAGTAGGATTCTTCTCAACTATATCGACATCAAAGCCTGCCTCTGCGATATCAAGGGCAGTCTGTATACCGGCGATACCTCCGCCGATGACCAATGCTCTCTTGACAACAGGGCTTTCGCCGGCTGTGAGCGGGACATTGAGATGTACTTTTGCAACGGCAGCTTTGCCGAGGATTATAGCCTTTTCGGTAGCTGTAGCTATATCCTTGTGTATCCATGAACACTGCTCACGGATATTGGCGATCTCAACGAGATACGGGTTGAGTCCGGCAGCAGCAGCAGCCTTTCTGAAAGTATTCTCGTGCATTCTCGGAGAACATGAACAGATAACGACACCTGTGAGGTTATGTTCCTTTATAGCGTTCTTGACGAGGTTCTGTCCGGATTCCGAACACATATACTGATAATCCTGGGAGATAACGACACCAGGCTCATGGCCGAGAACTTCGGCAACAGTTTTTACGTCCACAGTAGCGGCGATATTAGTTCCGCAATGACAGACAAATACACCTATCCTCTGCATATTATCTCCTCCTTACTTGGTATACTTCCTGAATGCCGTAACGATAGCCTGCTGCGGCAGATCGTCGTCGAGCATATCCGGTATCTGATCGGGTATCAGGTGGTTGTTTCCCTGCTGGCGTACAGCAGCAAGACGTACAGCCTCGACTACCTTTGCCGGTTCAACGCCTCTGGGACATCTGTCAACACAGGCAAAGCAAGTAAGGCATTTATATATGGACTTTGAATCCATGAGTGTCTGTATATCGCCTTTCTCGACCATATACACGAACTGATGCGGATGGTATTCCATCTCATCATAGGAGGGACACGTTCCGGAACATTTTCCGCAACGCATACACTTGAGGACATTTGCTCCGCTTGAACGGAGTACCTGCTCCTTGAGTTTATTATCCATTGTTTGCCTCCTTTAAGCCGAGTGCTTCAGCAAGAAGCTCTGTGAAATAATATACCGGAAGCTCGCTGCCGGAATTCTTCTTCAGATTGTAAAGGCACAGCGGACAGGCTGTAACGACCATTTCAGCTCCCTGATCCTTAGCTGAATCCATGACTGACGCACTTCTCTTTGAAGCCTGAGCCTTGTCCTCCATAGTGATATATCCGCCGCAGCATTCGTTTCTCTGGGCGTATATAACAGGTGTAGCACCGATAGCCTTTATGAAATCTTCCATTATAGTCGGATTTTCCGGATCGTCCATGGCAAGTGCCTTTGCCGGACGGAGGAGGAGACATCCGTAATAAGCGGCGATCTTCTTTCCTTTGAGCGGATTCACGACTTTCTTTTTGAGTTCGTCGAATCCCACAACGTCACGCAGGAGTTCAAGGTAATGATACACTGTAGTCTCACCCGTATAAGCCTCGTCGAGTTTGAGATAGTTGTTTACCTTTGAAGCCATTTCCTCATCGTTGGAAATATCGTAATTCGTCTGCTTTATGACGTTGTGACAGGCTGAACAGACTGTAACGAGGGCATTTCCTGCTTCCTTTGCAGCATTGAGAGTCCTTACCGCTGAGAGCTTTGTAGCTATCTCGTCCTTTGCTGTTGTATAGGCACCGCCGCAGCACTGCCAGTTTTCCGGCTCGACGAGCTCTATACCGAGAGCCTCGGCTGAGGATCTTGCGTAAGTATCAAGATCCTTTGCCTTGGTTCTGAGCGTACAGCCGGGATAATATGTAAACGTATTCATAGTACGCTTCCTTTCTTGATCAGACCATATTTTCAGGGTGGAAGACCTCATCGAATTTTTCTTCCGTGAGGAATCCGAGTTCCACGCAAGCCTGCCTGAGGGAGATATTGTCCTTGAATGCTTTCTTTGCAGTCTTGGCAGCATTCTCATAGCCGATGTACGGATTGAGTGCTGTCACGAGCATAAGGGAATTGTGGAGATTATGGTGCATCTTCTCCTTGTTTGCCCTGATGCCGACTGCACAGTTCTTATTGAACGAGAGTATGGATTCAGCGAGGAGCCTTGCTGACTGGAGGAAATTGTAAGCACAAACAGGCATGAACACATTCAGCTCAAAGTTGCCCTGTGAAGCAGCCATTCCTACAGCCACATCGTTGCCCATTACCTGAACAGCGACCATTGTTACCTGTTCGCACTGTGTGGGATTTACCTTGCCGGGCATGATCGAAGAGCCGGGTTCGTTTTCGGGGATAAAGATCTCTCCGAGGCCGTCTCTCGGACCGGAAGCGAGCCAGCGTACATCATTGGCTATCTTCATCATATCAGCAGCAAGAGCCTTTAATGCTCCGTGTGCGAATACTATCTCGTCCTTTGAAGTAAGAGAGTGGAATTTATTAGGTGAAGTGATGAACTTCTTTCCTGTAAGTCCGCTTATGGCTTCGGCAGCCTTTTCAGCGAAACCGGCAGGTGCATTGAGTCCGGTACCTACAGCCGTACCGCCGAGAGCGAGTTCCTTGAGTTCTTCAGCAGCCGTCAGGAGCATCTTTCTGTCCTTTTCGAGAGAAGCTCTCCAACCGCTTATCTCCTGTGAGAACTTGATCGGAGTTGCATCCTGGAGGTGAGTACGTCCGCTCTTCACGATGCCCTCGTTCTCCTCTTCAAGACGCTTGAAGGTAGCTGTGAGAGTATCAATAGCCGGAATGACCTTATCCTCTATCGCAATAACAGCAGCGATGTGCATAGCAGTCGGGAAAGTATCATTTGAGGACTGGCTCATGTTGATGTCATCATTCGGGTGAAGGAGCTTTTTGCCGGCGATCTCATTTCCTCTGTTGGCAATGACCTCATTAGCGTTCATATTTGACTGAGTTCCGCTTCCGGTCTGCCATACAACGAGCGGGAAATGCTCATTGAGCGAACCGCTGATAACTTCGTCGCAGGCCTGAGAAACAGCAGAAAGCTTCTCGTCAGTCATCTTTTCAGGCTTGAGGCTGTGGTTTGCAGTTGCAGCAGCCTTTTTGAGTATGCCAAAAGCGTGGGTGATCTCACGGGGCATAGTCTCGATGCCGACACCTATGAGGAAGTTCTCATGGCTTCTTTCAGTCTGAGCTGCCCAGTACTTGTCAGCAGGGACTTTTACCTCGCCCATAGAATCGTGTTCGATACGGTATTCCATTAAATATCCACTCCCAGAAAAATTTGATTTTGCACGCCTGAACAGAATGATAAAAAACTGTCAGACTCTTTAATAATAGTATAACAGCAAGCGGAGACAAATTCAAATGCTGTTTCAGAATATCTTTATTCGATATTGATATATTATTAACAATGATAAGATATTCTCATATTTGTAAATAATATATAGTTTATAATGAATAGCAATATATCTTTTAATATGTGTTTAAAGTGTAAACCAAATATCAGTTCCTGCGTCGCCACGCAGAGCCGGTGTTTGCGGACTGCCTCACCGATACGTGGCGGCAGGCGATTTGCAGAAATACCGTATATCAGAAACAGACAGCCTGTACAAAGCCGCCTGTTCACCTGATGTATATATAGTTTTATTCCGATTTTTATATATCGCCGGCAAATCTTTGATAATTATTTCACATTCTCGTTATTTTCCGGCGATCAGCCTTTGCAGGCGGACTGCCTGAAAAGCAGACAGTCCGGTTTGTTCACTTATTCTTTTCCATAGAGTTCAGTCCGTATGAAAGAGTCGTCAGACTGTCTCCGAGATGAACGTTCTCGACAACAACATCACTGTGTGCTATCTTCAGATCGTAATGCGTGAAATTCCAGAATGCCTGTATACCGCATTTTACGAGTCTGTCAGCTTCGTTCTCTGCCGCCTGTTTCGGTATGCAGAGTATCGCTGCTGTCGGTTTTTTCTCGTGGCAGAAAGATTCAAGCTCAGATATATCCAATACTGTTATGTCTCCGAGATGTTTTCCCACGATATCCGGATTGACATCAAATGCTCCTATAAGCTCAAATCCTCTATTGTGGAAATCAAGGTGTGTCGCTATAGCTGTTCCGAGGTTACCCGCACCGATAAGGATCATGGGAGTCTGCTTGTCAAGACCGAGTATCATACCGATCTGGCGGCGGAGTTCACTTACATTATAGCCGTATCCCTGCTGTCCGAATTCACCGAAACAATTGAAATCCTGTCTGATCTGCGAGGCTGTCAGCCCCATTTTTTCTGACAGTTCTCTTGAAGATATACGGACATATCCGTTTGCTTCAAGATCACCTAAAAAACGGTAATATCTCGGAAGTCTCCTTATCACCGAATTTGATATAGCATTTTTCGCCATTTTACTGCGTTTCTCCTTATCCGGCACGGCATCTCACATGAGCTTGTCGAGTCTTGCCTTTATCTCATCAAGGAATGTCTTGGAATCTACCTTCTTCTTGTTTTCGAGCTTTGAAATAAGGTAGAGGTCGCCTGTCATAACGCCTTCCTCGATAGTCTGGATAGTAGCCTTTTCAAGCTTGTCAGCGAAATCACACAGTTCGGGTGTTCCGTCGAGTTCGCCTCTCTTGCGTAAAGCACCGCTCCATGCGAATATAGTTGCAACAGAGTTTGTGGAAGTCTCTTCGCCCTTGAGGTACTTGTAGTAATGACGCTGAACTGTTCCGTGTGCAGCTTCGTACTCATAGATGCCGTCGGGTGATACGAGAACAGAAGTCATCATTGCAAGGCTTCCGTAAGCTGTTGATACCATATCGGACATAACATCGCCGTCGTAGTTCTTGCAAGCCCAGATATATCCTCCGTTTGAACGGATAACTCTTGCTACAGCGTCATCGATGAGGGTATAGAAATACTCTATGCCGGCAGCTTCGTACTTTTCCTTGTACTCTTTGTCGTATATCTCCTGGAAGATATCCTTGAAGCGGTGGTCATACTTCTTTGAGATAGTATCCTTTGAAGCGAACCATACGTCCTGCTTGAGGTCGAGGCCGTAGTTGAGGCAGGCTCTTGCAAAGCCGGCGATACTTGCATCAAGGTTGTGGAGTCCCTGGATTATACCGTCGCACTTTGTGAAGTCGTGGATAAGCTCTCTTGTCTCGTTGCCGTTCTCATCAGTAACGACGAGTTCAGCCTT
>CADBQF010000116.1 GCA_902796705.1 Ruminococcus flavefaciens | reverse complement strand
TATACACTCAAAAAGCGGTTTTGGCAATAACTTTTTTTCAATATGTTTGTCAGAACGCAAAATTAAGGAAGGACTGATGCCTGAACAGTCCTTCCTTATAGGTATCATGCAGTCAGAGCCAATCCGGAACGGGATTTTCCGCTGAGTCTGCGTGAGTTATTTCCGGTCATGATATTATCATCTGCTTCATAAGAACGAGGTCAAATACATCGAGTACATCGTCACCGGTGAGGTCGCCTGCGTGCCAGTCAGCAAGCTCTGCATCGGGAGAATTCAGTATCCATTTCTGGAGAAGCACGAGGTCGGCCGTATCGAATCTTCCGTCAGCATTCAGATCGCCTGCGATGCCGCCTTCGGAGATATTATCAAAATCGAGCCAGAGCTGTACATATTCGCTTTCCGGAGGATATGCTGGAGAAGAAGTGTTCTGTGAAGCAAGCTCCGATGCTGTAAGAGCCTTGCTGTAGATCCTGCATTCATAGAATTCGGCTTCAGATGAACGTCCTGTATCCGGGCAGGCACCTATGGTCAGCGGATAATTTGAAGCGGCAACGCCTTCGTTAGTGCCGACAGCCTGTTCGCCTATCATTTTTCCGTCAACGTAAACACGGAGCATATTTGCCTGAGCGTCGTAGATGCCGGCTACCTGATGCTTCTTTCCGATCCAGCCGGACGATGAATCTGTGCCCATTTTACAATAGAGACTTCTCCACTGACCGCCTGCATAGATAAAGAAATCGACTGAGTTGTTTCTTGTACGGAGAGCAAAGGCACTGTCGCCCTTTCCGGTGAACATATTGAATTCCGGATTTCCTGTCGGAACGACATTTACTTCAACAGTGAATGAATTCCTGCCTGAAACGCACTTATCGAGCCCGCTGCCGGACGGGACAGAGAGCTTTCCTGAAACGGAACGGCCGTCAGTATTGTCATGAAGCACAGAAGAGCCGAGCGGTACTTTGAGAGCGTTCCTGCTCTTATCAAGGAAAACAGTTCCGTCAGAGCGTATCCTTGCAGCGAGGGAGGTGAGCTGGCTGCCGCTCATCTTATTGTCCGTTGGAACGATAGTATATCCCCAGTGATATGCGTGATCTGACGGCAGACGATACTGCGGGAGAGTTCCCTGGCCGCAGGTCGCAGAACCTGTTCCCATTGAACCGTAGTCAACGCTGAGTATGCTTTCCTTTCTCGGACTGAGTTTATATACATGATCGGCTTTCTGGAGGTCTTCCGGAGTGAAGTGGAGAACGCTTGCTTCAAGCGGCGAATCAGCAGCGATGAGCAGACCGGACGAATAATGGTCATTGCGGACGGATATCCAATCTACATCTGTAAGATTTCCGCAGTCATCAGCTTTCATGTACGGGAAGAACATACCGGAAACGGTATTGTTCCAGATGCCTTTTCTGCCGCAGGTCTTTCTGTCATTGAAAGTTTCGACAGGGCCGTTTCCTGACCAGCTCACCTGTTCGCTTCCCTCCGGGAGAGTCATCATCGAACCTACACGCAGGAAATTTCCAAGGCCTGAACGGGAAGCATCAACGTCCATATCAACATGAACGCTTCCGTCCGGATAGATCGTATACTTAATAGTTACAGCCGTATTTCCGGCATCAGGGATCGTGAGGTTAGAAGTCACTATCTTGCTTCCGTTTCCTCCGTCGGTCACATCGATGCTCTTGACGCTGATGCGGTCGGCAGCAAATTCCCACGACTTGTCAAAGAGGTTATATCTTGCGGAATTGCCGTCATTTTCGACATTTCCTCTCCAGAAGTTCGGTTTCGGGCCGTTTTCGATGAGTTCTTCGCCCTTATACACATAAGACTTCATAAGGCCGGTCGATCTGTCTATTGCGAAAGAGAAATCCTTTCCGACGGGAACGAGCATATCCGGGTGTTCAACGACTTCGAGACTGCCGCTGCCGTGGTCGTATTTCACTGGAGATCCGCTTGTGCTGAGAGGTATCTGACCGTAAGCTATTTCAGTTCCGGCAGGACGAAGACCTTCATCTTTCTTTGTCGTGACAGAGATATCAAGAACGAGCTTGTCTCCGGAGAGGAGCGAAGCCGGCATCACATACGGTACTGTCAGCGTTGCGTGTGAGAGGGGAGCGGCAGAAGCGTCCTTCAGCGTACCCTGACCGATAGCCTCACCATTGCGGAGAAGCTTCCATTCAACGTTATATTCATTAAGATCACGGAAATTGTTCTCATTGTAAACATCGATCTTGTGTGAAGCGAGCTGTGACTCGCTTGCCGAGAACCAGAAATTCTGATACTGATATTTTACCTCAGCAAGTTCCGGCTGCGGAGTCCTGTCAGGAGAAACGATGCCATTCTCACAAAAACTGTTATCGTTCGGACGGTCGCCCCAGTCACCGCCGTAAGCGAAGAATTTTCCGATGCTTTCAGAGCTGTAGAGATTCTTATGTGCATCTGCTGTTGCATAGTAATCCCAGCCTCCGCCGACGTTTGCTATCGGAACGGCTCTTGACTGATCGCACCAGTCCCAGATGAATCCGCCGAGCATATTGTCAGAGCTTCTTATAACGTCCCAGTATTCCTTCAGAGCACCGACAGAATTGCCCATAGCGTGGTCATATTCGCACATTACGAAAGGCATACGTCCCTTACCGCAGTTGTATTTTATAACATCAGAGCCGGGGTACATATTGCTGTTCATATCGACACCGAGCTTGTCTCCCTGACCTTCACTGTGTACAGGACGAGTCGGATCATTTTTCTTGAAATACCATATCATATCCCTGAACAGACCGCCAGCTGCACCGGGATCACCTGTATAGGCCATTTCATTTCCGATAGACCATGCTATTATGGAGGGATTGTTTTTCAGACGCTTGTAGGCTGTTTCCGTCCTGTCAAGACCGAGCTTGTAGAATTTTGCCTTGGTATCGTTGTTCTTGTTATCCATAAGGGCGTGGCATTCCATGTTAGTCTCACCCATTACGTACATACCGTATTTATTGCAGAGCCAGTAGAGGTATGAGTCATTGCTGTAGTGTGAGGTACGTACAGCATTTATATTATTGTTTTGCATGAGGCGGATATCTTCGAGCATCGCCTCCTGAGTAACGGCTTTTCCGTGGAAAGGATCGGTATCGTGGCGGTTCACGCCTTTGAGGAGAAGACGCTTTCCGTTTATAGTAATAGGCTGCCATGAAGTCGTAGTGACTTTATAGCTTCCGTCAACAGCAGCAGAAGTGAATCCCACCTCACGGAATCCGAGCTGAGTGGAGAGAGTCTCCTGAACATTGCCGTTCTCGTCGATGAGTTTGAGGACAAGAGCATAAATGTTAGGCGATTCAGCCGACCAGAGCTTAGGACTCATGACAGTCGTTCTGATAGTCGTGCTTTTGCCGCTCCATGCAGACATATCGCCTATACGTGCGGACGCACCGGAAAGAATCTGGTTGCCCGCCTCATCGTAAGCCTCAGCCGCAACAGACCAGCCGCTCTTTGCGTTTCCGGTGATATTGGTAATATCCGCATCGATAGTGAGAACGGCATTCGTGTATGAATCATCAAGGTCTGTCCTTACGGTATAGTCGCTTATCTGTACAGAAGGAGTGCTTACAAGGAATACATCACGGAAGATACCTCCGTCATATATCATATCCTGATCCTCGAACCATGTACCGTCACAGAATTTATGTACCTCTACAGCAAGAGTGTTCTGTCCGTCGGTGAGGTAATCGGTTATATCGAATCTGTGGGGACTGAAAGAATCCTCACTGTATCCGACCTGTTTTCCGTTCAGCCAGACATAGTAAGCTGATTCAACTCCGTCAAATTCGATATAGACTCTCCTGCCGGAAGCTTTGACAGTGGAGTCCGGAGTGAAAGTCGTCCTGTACAGTCCGACAGGATTGTAATTTGTGGGAGCGTTAGGAGCCGGTACATATCCGTCATATTTTGACTGCCACGGCTGTGCAACATTGGAATAGATCGGAAAATCGAATCCCTGACACGTCCAGCTATCCGGAAGAGTCACGGTTTTCCAGTTATCCTGTGCAGCAGGCGAATACGAGGGCATCATGAATCCGGAATTGCGGAAAGCCGCAGCACGTTCGTCATTCTGAACGACTTTGAGCTGCCACTGTTTGTCATTGCCTGTGAGCATCTGTAAATGAGCCGAATCTTCTCTTGCATTGTAATCCCAGACAGCAGCCACGGCTGATGCCGTATCCTGATACGGTACAGGATTGACAGAAGCAGGAGTGCGGTTCACAGCGAATACCTGTTCCGCACCGTTTTTTCCCGACCATTCCTGATGCGTGAACGATACATCAGCAGCGGAAGAGCTTTTCTTCGGCATATGCTCAGTCATCACGGAAGCAGACATCAGAGATATCATAACTGCGAGTGTGCATTTCAGGATAGTTGCTTTCATTTTTAATTCCCCATTTCTTATATTTTATTTTTTTATATAAAACGAACTGAACTTCCAATCATAATTATAAACAATTATATCGTCATATTCAACTCATTTTCCGGAGAAATGGTGGACAAATTGTGACTGATGAATAACTTTGATAAAAAAATTACTTCATGAAGTGCCTCAGAAAACAACGCCCCGAAGCAGTATCCTGAGCTGCTTCGGGGCGTGAAATATGTATTTTATTTGTCGTATGAAGATATGATCTTTTCCGCTACCTCCAGACGAGTCTGGCGGTTGTCCATTGCTTGTTTTTCGATATACCTGTGAGCCTGCGGCTCGGTAAAGCCAAGGTATTCCATGAGAGTACGCTTCGCTTTGTTTATCAGCCTTATCTCATCTATCCTTATAAGGAGATCAGGGCTTTCCTTGTCCACAGCCGGAGTTCCGGCAGAAAGCTCAGCTATCGTTTCAGTGAGTATTTTCCTGTTCAGAGGACGAGTTATCACACGTATGCCGCTCCCGGCGAAGCTGTCGGCTGTTTCGTCCGCTATATTTCCCGGCACAATGAAGATAACACCGCACGCCGCAGCAGAAGCCGCCATGAGTGCGAGTTCGTGTCCTGATTCATCGGGAAGAGGTGAATTTATTATCATGATATCCGGCAGCACATCGCCTGTGAGATAACGCCTTGCTTCGGCACAGCCGGAGACTTCCGCAGTTTTTACGAATCCGGCAGCTCTGAGGACCTGACCGGCTGTTTCAGCTTCCTGACCTGCCTGAGATACTATTATCGCTCTTTTCATAAAAGATCAGCCCTATCACATAAATTTAAAATATGTCATATCTTCAAATTCGTCCTTATTTCGAGCGAGGTCATACTGCTGGAGCTGCTTGCTTATCTGTGCGAATGCGGTAGACAAAATATTCTCCGGGAGATTCTGCTTTACAAAGCTGCTCTCCCTTGCGATATCAAGAGCCTCTCTCAGTGACAGCGGCAGAGGTTCAAATCCGGCAGGGGACATATCTTCCTTCATGGTGCTTTCCATGAGTGAACAGTCTCCCGAACGCAGTCCTTCGATACCGGCAGCGAGTATCAGCTTGAAAGTGATATACGGATTGCAGCACGCATCGGCAGAACGTATCTCTATCCTCGGAGTCACACCTGAAATGCAGGGGATACGTATTAGCTGAGAGCGGTTCTCGAACGACCAGTTGACATATTTCGGAGCGTAGCCGATGCCGAACCTTTTGTACGAATTGGTGATCGGATTGAGGAAAGCCGTTATCTCACGTATATGCCTTAGTACACCGGAAATGAAGCATCGTCCCTCGAACGGGATATCTCCGCCTGTGCCAAAGATATTCTCTCCGTTCTTTTTAAGGCTTATAGAAATGCTCAATGCACTGCCGTGTTCATTCGGCAAAGGCTTCGGCATGAACGAAGCGAACAGACCGTTCTGTGCGGCTATGGATTTTACGACAGTCTTGTAATGCACCATATTATCAGCAGCAGCAACAGGTTCATTCTCACGGAAATCGATCTCGTTCTGTCCGGGGCCGTGCTTGTGGCATGAACTTATCGGGTGCATACCCATTTCTTCAAGTGAAAGACATATCTCACGCCTTGCGTTCTCACATTTATCGAGCGGAGCTACATCGAGGAAGCTGCCGCTGTCGTGAGGTATCTTTGTAGGCTGACCTTTCTCGTCAAGGTCAAACAGATAGAATTCGCACTTAGTACCCATTTCACACGAAAAGCCGTTGAGCCGCAGTTCGTTTATATATCTTGTAAGGTCTCTGCGGATATCGCCCTCAAAATCTGTACCGTCAGGATTACGCAGGTCACAGAAGAAACGGACGACTCTGCCCGATCTCGGCCTCCACGGAAGCACCGAGAGAGTGGATATATCCGGAAAGAGCAGCAGATCAGAGATATCGCTGCCCAGTGAAGAAGCATCGAAAGGTATGCCGCACGTAAAAGCTCTTTCCAGCTCGTCCGGCATTATCGCAACATTTTTGAGATTGCCTGAAATATCACAGAAAGTCAGGCGTATGAACTTGACATCGTTCTCCTCAACAAATTTGAGGATCTCTTTTGGAGCTTGGCTCATAGAAAAAACCTCCGTAAAAAAACACTTTTATTATTATACAATATTTTTCTGCGAATGTAAATAAACACTTAATATTAAATTTTTGAAATAAATCATGCGATTTTATAGTCATTACTGACATTATCGCTTAGTGCTGCTTTCATCGTGTTATCTTATGCGTTAGTGAAAAATGCACAAAAAATATAGCGGTTATTCTAATGAACATACAGCGGATTTTATTGACAGAAACTCAAACTCATGATATAATTTATGTGATAGTATGTGCTGTCTTTCACAGTAAGAAAGGAGATATCAGATGAAAAACAAAGCGGAGAATAATAAAAAGCTCGTAAAAGGCATACTGCTCGGTTCAGCTCTTCTCGCCGGAACAGGTGCAGCATTCGCAGCAGCAAGTATCTCAAAGAATGTAAGATCAATGAACGTGACTCTCAGCGGAGGTATGCGTACAATAACTGAGAACGCAAAGATAAGACCTCTTGATCCGGGAAAATATCAGCAGATCGCACTGAATAAGGCAGTGAAGTTCAACGTCTCGCAGTACGAGATATGCGGCATAGGAAATCTCTCTGTGATGAAAGTAAACGTAGGAGTCATGCAGATGCTCTCTTTCATAATTACACCGTTCGAGAAGGAAATGCCTATCCTTTCGGCTGATTATATTTATATGCTCGGAAAGAGAATGGCATATACCGAATTCTATGACACAGTCAGCAGCAAAGACAGCGAGGAGTACAGGGAAGTCATCGACCAGCTCCGCAGTTTCGCCCTGAAGTACAGCTATCTTGAAGATGTAAGGACAACACCGTCATGGCAGGACGACATGATGAGCGTCGTTCTTCACAAGTCCGGCAAGCCATGCGACGATCCGGCTATCTATGAGATGTTCTGCGATGCAGTGAGCATCTACCTCGAAGCTGCCGCAAAACTTCCTCAGCTCACACAGGAGGAAAGAAAAGTCAAGTGTGAACTCAACCGGAAATTCACTGACCGCCTGATCTCTCAGGGCGGTATATCTACCGATATGTTCAAAAAAGCTATAGGCAGCGAAAGAACAAAGGATTTCTTTGATAAGGTGCTTTTCGGAACAGAGATCTTCGGTAATAAATGATCTATACAAGCAAAGGGAACGTTCTGCCGGGACGTTCCTTGTTTTGCGATAAATAAGCTCCTATCAGGAGCAGTACAGGAGTTGATCTGATGTCAGTCCAGAGTGCGTCAAAAGAACGTACAGTCACCCGGATAAAAGAACCTCAGCAGTACAGCGTCATCATGCTCAACGACGATTTCACCACAATGGAATTCGTCGTGGAAGTGCTGGTAGAGATCTTCCATAAAGATGAGATAACCGCACAGCAGCTTATGATGCAGGTACATAAGGGCGGAATGGCTGTTGTAGGGAAATACCCTTATGATATAGCATCTACAAAGGTAAGAGCTGCCCTCACAAGGGCAAGAGCGGAAGGCTTTCCGTTCAGAATGGAGATAAGGGAGGCATAGTATGGAACTTTCCAAAGAAGCACTTGATGTACTCTACCGTTCTATGGAGTATTCTCAGGCGAACAAATATGAATACGTCACCCCGGAAATAATCCTTATGATGATATTGAGCAGTCAGCCGTATGCAGATGCTTTTGCTGACTGCGGAGGAGATCTCAACGTACTCGAAAATGACGTTCATGCCTATGCAGAGGAATATATCGAGAAATATACTTCCGGCGGCCCTCAGCTTTCCGACGGAGTGGACAAGCTCATTGAAAGAGCCGCATCTTCCGCATACAGCAGCGGATGCAGCGAGATATACGAACGCCACCTGTTGAACGCCATGTGGACTTTGAGCGGATGCTATGCCGTATATTTCATTGAAAAGCAGGGCGTTTCAAAGGCAGAACTTCTTGCAACGGCTGCATCTATTGAAAATGCAGAGGAAGAACCTGTACACACCGGAGCAAAGGACTGGTCTTCATATCTGTGCGATTCTCAAAATGCAGAGGTCAGAGGTATGCCCGGTGAAGTTCCTGCTCCTGACAAAGACAAGAAAAGCTGGAATCTGTACGCTCCGTGTCTGAATGAAACGCTCAGCGATGACGGAGTCCTTATCGGCAGGGAAGAGGAGCTTGACAGGACTATACAGGTTCTCTGCCGCCGTGAAAAGAACAATCCTCTCCATATAGGAGAACCCGGTGTCGGAAAAACAGCCATTACATACGGTCTTGTGCGTATGATACAGAAAGGCACGATACCCGAACCGCTCGCAGGTGCTAAGGTATTCGCTCTCGACCTCGGAGGTATGCTTGCCGGAACACAGTACAGAGGCGATTTTGAAAAGCGTTTCAAGAAAGTCCTCTCAGAGATAGCCAAGGAGGAAAAGCCTATAGTCTACATCGACGAGATACACAACCTTGCCGGAGCAGGTGCTGTCGGTGAAAGCTCTCTCGATGCGTCCAATATGCTCAAGCCGTATCTCTCCGACGGACATATACGCTTCATAGGTGCGACTACTTTCGAAGAGTACAAGAAGTATTTCGAGAAAAACAGGAGCATGGTAAGACGATTCCAGAATATTGAGATAAAAGAACCCTCCGAAGCGGAGACTGTCAATATCCTCAAAGGTCTGAAAAAGCAGTACGAGGATTACCATGGTGTACGCTTTGCAAGGGGCGTGATAGAGTACGCCGTCCGCATGAGCGTGAAATACATCAACGAACGCTGTCTCCCGGATAAGGCTATAGACCTTATCGATGAAGCCGGTGCTTACAGGAAACTGCACCAGACCGGAAAAGATCCTCTTAAAGTGTACAAAAATGTCATCAATGAGGTCGTCACGAAGATATGCCGTGTCCCGGTCGTATCAGATGATACTGACGATATGTCAGGCCTTGCCGGGCTTGAAAAGCGTCTGTGCAGCAGAGTTTTCGGTCAGGAGGAAGCTATCAGTCAGGTGGTGAATGCGGTCAAATTTTCAAAAGCCGGACTTATCGAAGACAACAAGCCGCTTGCAAGCCTTTTGTTCGTCGGCCCTACAGGTGTCGGAAAGACTGAAATAGCCAAATGTCTTGCAGATGAACTCGGCATAAAGCTTATCCGCTTTGATATGAGCGAATACGGCGAGAAGCACGCTGTTGCAAAGCTCATAGGTTCTCCTGCCGGATATGTCGGATACGAAGACGGCGGACTCCTTACGGAAGCTATAAGAAAAACGCCCTCGGCTGTTCTTCTTCTTGACGAGATAGAGAAGGCTCACAGCGATATATACAATGTACTCCTGCAAGTGATGGACGACGCTTCACTGACTGACAATCAGGGCAGAAAAGCCGATTTCAGAAACGTGATCGTAATAATGACATCAAATGCCGGTGCAGACCGCATCAGCCGCAATTCGATAGGTTTCAACAGAACAGCAGGCGATCCGGGCGTTGTAATGGACGCTGTAAAAAACACGTTCCAGCCGGAATTCCGCAACCGCCTTAATAAGATAGTCGTATTCAACGGAATGAACGATAAAATGGCTGAACTCGTGGTGGACAAAAAGCTCAAAGAGCTTGCCGTTCAGCTCTCCGCAAGGAATATCGAATTCACCGCAGATAAGTCAGCTTCCGGTCTTATCATGGAAAAAGGCATAAGCTGTGAATTCGGAGCAAGAGAAGTTGACCGTGTGATAAGAAATGAAGTCAAGCCTCTCTTTGTAGATGATATACTTTTCGGAAAACTCAAAAAAGGCGGAAAGCTCGTACTTTCCGCATCAGACGGAAAATTCACAACGAGTGCCGCAAAGGGCAGAAAGGTCTGAATATGTCGATATTTCGTCTTGAAGAGGGAAAGATATATTTCCCTGAACCGACACTCGCAGAAGATAACGGTCTTCTTGCTGTCGGAGGTGACCTGCTTCCGGAAAGGCTGCTGCTTGCCTACAGCAACGGGATATTTCCGTGGTATAATGAGGGAGATCCTATACTGTGGTGGTGCCCTCATGAGCGGTTCGTGATATTTCCGGATAAGATACATATTTCCGGTTCAATGAAGAAGTATTTCCGTCAGCATAAAGTTGAGATGCGGATAAACAGGGATTTTGCCGATGCGATGCACCGCTGCCGTGC
>CADBQF010000115.1 GCA_902796705.1 Ruminococcus flavefaciens | reverse complement strand
TCCGAAAGCCGTCCGATCACATCTGATCTTTTATAAAAAAGCTGTCTCCGGGATTTTGCGTAAAATATTTAATAGCATTTTCAAAAATCAAATGATTTCCAATGCAGGGGCGTTTTATTGTGGGGGAAACCTTTCTGAGGAAAGGTTCTCCCCCACACCCCCTTCCAAAGACTTTTAACATGATTTTTTCCTGACAGGGACACCGAACGTTAATTTACATTAAACGGCAAGACTGTCGGCGGTGTCCCTGTCAGGAAAAAATGACGCTGAAAGTTTTAGGAAAGGGGTTTGGGGAAGAACCCTTTTTCAAAAGGGTTTTCCCCAATAGAAGGTATAAACTTCTTTATCAGTTTTTAAGACTCTGCATCGGTGCAGGGATACGTCCGCCACGATTGATGAACTTCGCTGCTGATCTGTCTCTTACCGGCATTACAGGGCCGCTTCCGAGAAGTCCGCCGAATTCAAGTGTATCTCCCTCTTTCTTGCCGATAGCAGGGATAAGACGTACTGCTGTAGTCTTTGAATTCACCATTCCGATAGCGGCTTCATCTGCGATTATAGCCGAGATCGTCTCCGGTGAGATATCTCCCGGAACTACGATCATATCAAGTCCTACCGAGCATACGGCTGTCATAGCTTCGAGCTTTTCAAGGCTGAGAACGCCTGCTACTGCGGCATCGATCATTCCGGCATCTTCCGAGACAGGAATGAACGCACCCGAAAGTCCTCCGACAGTCGATGAAGCCATTACGCCGCCTTTTTTAACTGCATCGTTGAGCATTGCAAGGCAGGCTGTCGTGCCGTGAGTTCCGCACATTTCGAGTCCCATTTCTTCAAGGATATGGGCAACGCTGTCGCCTATAGCCGGAGTCGGAGCGAGCGAAAGGTCTACTATTCCGAACGGAACGCCGAGTTCCTTTGAAGCTCTTGCACCTACGAGCTGTCCCATACGTGTTATTTTGAATGCAGTCTTCTTGATAACATCTGCTATTTCGTTTATTGAAGCATCAGGATATTTCGTAAGAGCCGCACGTACAACACCCGGACCGGAAACACCTACGTGTATCTCGCAGTCAGGTTCGCCTACGCCGTGGAAAGCACCTGCCATGAACGGGTTATCTTCAACAGCATTGCAGAATACAACGAGCTTTGCAGGGCCTATGCAGTCACGGTCAGCAGTTCTCTCTGCTGATTCCTTGACGATCTGTCCCATGAGTTTTACAGCGTCCATGTTGATACCGGATTTTGTAGAGCCGATATTTACGGACGAGCAGATATTCTGTGTAACGTCGAGAGCCTCCGGGATAGACCTGATAAGCTCCATATCACCGGCAGAAAATCCCTTGTGAACGAGAGCCGAATATCCGCCTATGAAGTTTACGCCGCAGGTATCAGCCGCTCTCTGGAGAGCTTTGGCGAATTTTACATGATCCTGACCGGGGCAGGCAGCAGCGAGCATAGCAATAGGCGTAACGGAAATTCTCTTGTTGATTATCGGGATACCGTATTCCTTTTCGATCTGCTGACCGGTGGGAACGAGCTTTTCGGCTTTTCTGACGATCTTCTCGTAGACCTTGTCGCAGGCTTTGTTGATATCGGTATCGATACAGTCAAGGAGCGAGATGCCCATAGTCGTAGTTCTGATATCGAGGCATTCGTCCTGTATCATTCGTATAGTTTCGAGTATATCGTATTCGTTAAGCATTCAGGGACATCCTTTCATCATATGTTGTGCATGGAGTTGAAGATATCCTCGTGCATCGTATGTATAGAGAGTCCGAGCTGAGAACCGAGAGAGTTCATTCTGTCAACAAGCTCCGAGAAATCCTTTGACAAAGCGGATATATCAACGAGCATTATCATAGCGAACATATCCTGCAAAACGCTCTGCGTGACCTCGATGACATTGGCATTGTATTCGGCACATATACCGCTTACTTTATGGAGGATACCGACAGTATCCTTTCCTATAACAGTAACAACTGCTCTCATATTAAAAAACCTCCGAAGAAATAAATTGTATGAATACATTATAACACACTGCTGATGAAAAATAAAGGGGTGTTTTTTAATTTTTAATGTTTTAACTTGAATCTGCGTTTTATCACACCTGTTATAGAAAAAATGCCGGGGAAATAGACTCGCTGCTTATAAAGAAGTTTATACCTTTTAGTGGGGGAAACCTTTCTGAGGAAAGGTTCT
>CADBQF010000114.1 GCA_902796705.1 Ruminococcus flavefaciens | reverse complement strand
GATCTTGAAGCTATCGACAATATCGTTCATGAAGTAATAGGAATTATTGCCGTTTTTATTGGAGATCCAGAATCCCTGCCCGTCAAGTTCTCCGACCGTTTGTGCAGTCGTCGTTCCGTCCGGGAGCGGTTTCGGAGCTGTCACGATCTCATAGACCGAAAAGGAAGTCGCTTCAAAGCTGATCGTACTTTCGGTGACTGAAAACTCCGTGATACGTTCACGTATGCCGTCGTCTGCAATATGCCATAGTTCTATGTATACATCGTCAGAGATCACGGGATCGCTGATCTCCACACGTATCGGGTTCGCTTCACCCGGCTGATATTCCTGTTCACCGCTGCTGATCGTGATGTCATAGGCAGAAACGCCCTCATGCAGCTCAGAAACATCGACTGCTTCTGCGGTCGCTCCCTCAGGCATAAGTCCGTTCAGCGTGATGATCTCTTCTGCTGCTTCGCCGTTCGGATAAAGCGAAATGCTCTGCTCTGTCAGCACTTCCTCCGGGCCTGCCGGGAGCGTTCCGCCGTCTTCTGCCGGAGTTTCTGAGGCAAATGCCGTTGTCTCGGCAGCCGTGTCTGTCCCGCTTTCCGCTCCGAAGGCAGGGAAACAGGCTGTTACTGATGAAAGCATCATTGTGAAAGCACAGGCTATGGTCGTTAATTTTTTCTTTATTTTATTCATTCTTCCCTTCCTCCTCATTCTGTTTCTGCTTGAAAAGGAATGCGAAGATCGCTGTCTCTGATATAACAGAACATCACCGCTCTTGTTACCGGATCTGCATCTTCTGCATATACATCAAGTGTCAGTGTTTTTCTGGCATACTTCATATTTGTTGAGCGACAGTATGAATACGTCAGATATCAAATTCAATAACATATATACTATTATATTATACCATGAAACGCCTGAGAATACAAGAGGTTTTTTCTGATATAATACGTCACAAGCTCGAAGATGATATGACTATAATATGTGTTTTTCAGGACACGCAAAAACAAGAGCCATTCTCAGCAAGTGAAGAATGGCTCTTAAATACAGCACGATCGTCTGTTTATCACATTTTTGACTGTTAGCAGGGTGTGCGGTCAGGTTTTGCCCTGCCGTTATGATGAAAGGTATTATTTGTCTTCGCAGTAGACGATAGCTATGACAGAGATGTTATCATTGCAGCCTCTTGCGAGGGACATTTTCACGAGCATATTGAGCCTTTCCGGGAGGCTTTTGGGAAGTTCGAGAACTTCCTCTATATCATATGAAGACAAATGGTCTGAAAGTCCGTCCGTACATATAAGGAGCATATCGCCGTACAGGAGTCCGCCGTCCATAGGGAAGAAGTCCACCTGCGGCGTTGACTTCATATTGCCGATAGCGGGGAATATTATATTCCTGTGGACGTGAGTTTTCTTCTCCTCCAGTGTTATCGAACCCTCCTCATAGAGGAGCTGGACGAGAGTCTGGTCACGGGTTATCTGTCTAAGTCTTCCGGCTCTGAAAAGGTAAACTCTTGAATCTCCGACGTTGAACGGATGCACCATATCGTATTCATCAATAGCTACTCCGCACAGAGTAGCCTGCATATTCTCGGTCTCACGGTTCTTGCTTCCCTGTTCTGTAAGGGTGCGGTGTATACCGAGCAGGGCATCTTTCAGGTCGGTATCTGCATTATAGTCCACATCACGCAGAAGGTTCAGGCAGGTCATGGAAGCTATCTCGCCGGCACTTTCACCGGAAACGCCGTCTGAAACTGCCGCAATGAACGGAGCTTTAACATATTCTGCCGATGCACCCGAATCCCTTACGCTTCCGGCTATCATCAGAGCGTCCTCATTATGCGGCATTATACCTTGTTCGGTGATACCACAGCAGAAGTACATATTATCCCTCCTTGATCAGGCATCTATACGGTACATACGCAGGCCGTTCCCGCAGGTGATATCGATAAGTTCCTGAACGGGCATACCCTTTATCTCTGCGGCTTTTTCGGCTGTGAAGGCTATCATGGAGCTGTCGCACCTGCTCCCCCTGAAAGGTTCCGGAGCCATATACGGGCAGTCGGTCTCAAGGAGAAGGCGGTCAGCCGTGACAGCATCGAGAGCTTTCAGGGCTTTTTTGGCGTTCCTGAAGGTAAGCACTCCGGTGAAGCCGATATACATACCGAGCCGGACTACCTCCTTTGCGGTCTCCGCAGAGCCGCTGAAACAATGCACCACACCTTCCGGGCGGAACTCTCTGAGGATATCGAGCGTATCCTCCCACGCATCACGGGTATGAACTATGACCGGCAGATCGAGTTCCTTTGCGAGAGCGAGCTGTTCCCTGAACATTTTTATCTGGCGTTCATAGTCATAGCCTTCATAGTGGCGGTCAAG
>CADBQF010000113.1 GCA_902796705.1 Ruminococcus flavefaciens | reverse complement strand
TATGGCTGAGACTTATAAAATGACTATCGCAGGGCTGGAGCGTGAACTGCTCCGCTGCCCTATCAACGATAAAGTCGATATCGCTGCTTTCATCATGTTCTCTGATGTTGAGCTTACTGTAGCCTGTGCAGAGGAACTCCTGAAAAAGTGCGGAGACTTCGACGTTATCCTCACAGCCGAGTCAAAGGGCATACCGCTCGCCTACGAAATGGCAAGACAGAGCGGAAAGCCGTATGTTGTGGCAAGAAAATCCATAAAGCTCTATATGTCCGATCCTATCACCGTAATGGTAAGATCGATAACTACTGCAAATGAGCAGGTACTCAACCTTTCAAGCGAAAAGGCTGAGATGCTCAGGGGAAAGAGAGTCCTCCTCGTTGATGACGTTATCAGCACAGGAGAGTCTCTTGCAGCACTTGAAAAACTTACGGCAGCAGCAGGCGGAAATATCTGCGGCAAAGCGGCTGTCCTTGCCGAGGGCGATGCTGCTGACAGGGACGATATAATTTTCCTTGAAAAATTACCGCTCTTCTTTAAATAAGGTATAACAAATGAAGCGAAAAATGATCGGAACTGCGGCAGGCTATATGTCAGGATCGTTTTTCGCCTTCTTTTTTAGCGGGAGTTCAGCTGCTGCGGTACTGGTACTTATAACAGCTGTACTTATCGCCGGCATGAAGCTGAAAAGACTTGACAGATACGATCTTCTGAATATATCAGCGTTTTTTGCAGCGGCTGTCATTGCCGGTACGGCGTTTACATCGCACGTCAATGACATGACAGAGAGACTCGGCGGAGAAGCAGACAGCTTTTCCGGAAGAGTGACCGGTATCACGGAGTACGCATCAGGAAAAGGCTATATTCTCAAAGGCACATCCGGAAGCGGTGAAAAGCTTAAACTGTATTATTACAGTAGCAGCGAAGATGCCTCGTTCGGTGATATCGTTTCTATGGAGAGATGCGTCTTCACTGTCCCGGAGAATGACTTTCTCTGCAATGAAAAAGATATCCTTATGTCGGAGGGGATATATCTCAAAGCAGAAGATGCGGAGAGCGTGTCGGTAGAGCATACGCATTCGCACAGGCTGAAAAATTCCCTGTACAGATACCGCAGGCACATCATAAAAAGATTCTGCGATGTCCTCGGAGAAGATGCCGGCGGAATGCTGTCGGGAATGGTCTTCGGAGTCAGGCTGCTGTCTGCCGAGGACAGAATGTATATGTACCGCAGCGGCATAGGCCATGTGCTTGCCGTATCGGGACTGCATATATCGATAATAGCGGCAGCCGTGCTGTTCCTTATGAAAAAAGCCGGAGCAGGGAAGTATCTCTCGTTCATATCGGTGAATATAGTGATGCTGCTTTTCATATCTATGGCAGGTTCACCCGTTTCGGCAGTCAGGGCGGCTATAATGACGGATACCATACTTGCCGCAGGGATAGCCGGCAGACAGGCAGATATCCTCACTTCGCTTTGTACAGCCGTTATGCTGATATGTATATTTCAGCCGTATGCGGTGTACAGCACGGGATTTATCCTCTCGGCAGCGGGAACTTTCGGGATAGGCTCGTTCGCACCGCTGATGATAAAGGAGATACCGCACAGCAAGAAGCTGAAAAGAAATTTCCTGACGGGACTTTACGCCTGTATAGCGATAATGCCGGTGACGATGCACTATTTTGATGAAGTATCGCTCATATCGCCGCTGACGTTCGTTCTGCTGCTGCCATTGTGTACAGCAGCAATAATAGCAGGAGCGTTCTGCGTCCTCACGGGAGGGATATTCACCGCAGCCGTATATACAGCCGGGATATTCGTGAAGGCAGTCATGGCAGCCGTGCGGTTCGCAGGCAGGAATGACCTCATATTCATCTCGTGCGGAGACAGGAGGATATCACGGGCGGCACTCATATTTGCAGCGGTAACTGCGGCAGTATGGCTGATAACGTTCAGCCGCCGGAAGCTCATGATATCGCTGACTTTCTCGGCAGCGGCAGTCGTTGTGATGACGCTCTGTTTCGGAGCGGTCAGATACAGCAGCCTTTCGCTCGCAGTCCTCGGAAATGAAAACGATGCCGCAGCCGTCATATCATGCAGGGGAGAAGTCATCGTCTGCGATATAACGGAAAGCGGTATTTGTGACAGATATACGGGAAAATACCTCTCCCGGTACGGCATAGATGCGGACGATGCCGTTCACATCACAGACAGCGGAAGCATGATGCTCCCGGACGGCTCACAGGTCACAGCCGTGAACGGAGGCTTGTCGGTGAAGTGTGCTTCCTCTCAGGTGACGATATTTCCACGCAGAGACAGCATATGCGTGCGGGCAGCAAAGACTGACACGTCCGGCAGTCTGATCTCAGTAAATGATATTTACATCACGCAGGAGAATAACTACGAACTCGTTTTCTCCGGCGGAAGATGCAGGAAAAGGAGGCTGTGATGCCACAGGAAGACTCTAAGACGATCGCCGCAAAACTGCGGAAAGGCGAGCTTTCAAATCTCTATTATATTTTCGGAAAAGATGTCGTCGGCGTTGAGAAGCTCACACGCCGGATAATCAGAACGGCTGTCGGTGAAAATGAAGACTTCGCTCTGACCAAATTCGACGGAAAGTCACTCGATATGTCCTCTCTTGAAGATACCATACAGATGATGCCCATGATGTCGGAGTATAACTGCATACTCATCAACGACTACAACTGCGAGCGTCCGAGAGAGGAGATGCACGGTCAGTCAGCCGAGACTTACAACAAGAAGCTCATAGGTATACTAAAGGATATACCGCCGCAGACCGTTATAATATTCAACGTCACAGGCTTCGAGATAAAGACAAAGACCGAATACCGCACCGGCAAGACTGTCATCACCGACAAGAACAAGAAGCTCGCTGACTTTGCAGCCAAAAACGGAACTCTCTGCGAGATGCGGATACCGACTTCCGGCGAGCTTGCAAAGATGATAGCCGCAAAAGTCTCCGCAGGGGGAAGTGCCATTTCCCTCGATACAGCTCAGGAACTTGCCGAGATGTGCCTCTGTGACACGATGACGGTCGAAAATGAAGTTGACAAGCTCTGCTCCTATTCCGGCAGCCGTGAGATAACAAGGGAGACACTTGCTCTCCTCGTCCACCGCCAGAGCGGAGTGACGATATTCAACCTTGCCGATGCGGTAGCTTCATTCAACCGCAAAGCCGCATTCGATGCACTCGACGAGCTTATGTCCGACAAGGAGAACAGGGGAGCGATACTCGCAAATATCACGAACGCCTTCCTCGACCTCTACCGTGCCGCCTGTGCGAAGCGAAGCGGAAAACAGATACAGGACGTAGTGAGCGATTTCTCGTATGCGTGGGAATTCAAGGTAAAAAACGCTTTCCGTGATTCCTCACGAATGAACATAGACCGGATAAGAGCCTGCATAAAGATACTTCGTGACACGGCTGTGCAGCTCAATTCAACTTCTTCCGATGAGAAGATAGTCCTCGAAGAAGCCGTCACAAAAATGCTCATGACCGGTCAGCAGCGGAGGCAGCAATGATAAGGATAAAAGAAGCTGTCATAGTAGAGGGAAAATATGACAAGATAAAACTCGCCTCTGTGGTAGATGCCGTAATAATCGTCACGAACGGCTTCAGGATATTCAAAGACCGTGAAAAAACTGAACTGATACGTTACTACGCCGAAAAAACGGGCATAATAATCCTGACCGACTCCGACAGTGCCGGCAGGAAGATACGTGGCCATATCAAGGGCTGCGTAAAGAACGGAAAGATCACCAACGTCTATATCCCCGATATCTTCGGCAAGGAGAAACGCAAGGAAAAGCCTTC
>CADBQF010000112.1 GCA_902796705.1 Ruminococcus flavefaciens | reverse complement strand
GCTATCTCGCTGTAGTGCTGCACAAGGAACTGCACGAAGCAGTCGGCATAACTGTCCTTGATGAGCAGTAATTTCCTGTCGTTGTTCACTGATGTCTTTATGTTGATGAACGGCAGATCTTCACCGAGATACATCTTGTACATATCGCCGCCGTTGAGTTTGTCCTTGTCATAGAGCTTCAAGCTGACTCCCACGCCCTCGTTGGTGAAGCCGGTGCATTCGAGTATCTCCGCACCGCCGCTGCATTTGTATACATCGAGGACATCGGGCTTTACTTTTCTGTAGCGGCATTTCTCCCAGAGATTTCCCTTGAAGTCGCCGGTGACGTGTTCTATCGTGAAGCGGTCGTATGACACGGGACTGAATCCGAGCTTCTGGATAACGGTACGGTAGACGTAATATGCACCGTATCCTGTCGGGCGTGTATCTGTCCGGTAGTAGATGTAATTCTCGTTCTGGGCTTTGAGTATTGTAAAGGCATCGATACGCCTTATGCCGTTGTCGAGCTTTTCGTAGAAGTCGCTTATCTGCTTGTCTTCGGGATTTGTCAGCAGATATTCCGGCAGCCTTTCGCCGTAGACTCCGGCTGATGTCGGGACTGCCGTGAAATAGACCGCTCCCGTGTAGTGAGATGCAAAAAGGTCTGTCTGAACTGCACTTTCGCCGGCAGAAGGTCTGTCGCAGCAGCGTGCATCGAGGAGCATATCAGATGAGATGAAGACATCGTTCACTATCGGCTCGCTGATATTCTTTATGACAGATGTTCTCACCTTCGTGAAAAATTCACGGAAGACGAAGTGGTCGGTCATGTACTTTTCGCACTTCTGCACCGCTCTGCTGCCGGAAAGATCATCGGCGGCATAAACTTCCTTATCCGGAAGAGCCGGTTTTTCTCTGCCCTTGCCGAACATCATGGACGGCATGAGTATGCCTATTGCTGCGAGCATCATGATAGCTGTCATTTTATTCGGCTGCATCGCTCTGCTTCCGCCTCCTTACAATCTGAATAATATGAACCCTGAACTGCCTGTAACAGATATCATTACTGTACAGAGCAGGAAAAGTCCTGTTATCATCACAGGTGAGACTTTCTCTACAACTTTGCTCAGTCTGCTCATTCCGGAGCGTATCATCATGTTCTTGAAAAGGCTCGTCGATACGTATGCTCCGAGAAGCATTATCACGATGTACGATTTGAAGAAATATCCGAAGTCATCTCCGAGTATAACGCCGTTTCCGCCTGCCATTGCAATAAGATATCTCAGTGAATACATCAGGCTGTCTCCCATGAATATGACGGTGCAGATTATCGTCACGAGGTAGGTGTATATGACTCCCGTGGCTTTAAGGAGCTTTAGCCTGCCGAGACCACGCTCTGCAATGACGGCTGTGCCGATCATCAGTCCCCACAGAAGTCCGTTCGGATCGGGTTTGTACCAGAGTCCGGCTATGCCCCATGCTGATATATATATGATGCGTCTGTACATCGTGCTGCCGTTGCCGAGTTCCGTCAGAGGCTTCGTCACGTATCTCCTGAACCACTGTATGAGTTGTATGTGCCACTTAGCCGCAAATGTCCGCACCTTCGCACTGAACAGCGGATAATTGAAGCTCTGCGGCAGTCTGAATCCGAAGCAGTAGCCGAGTCCCGTTCCCATATCGGCAAATCCCGACAATGTGAAGTAAAAGCACATCAGATATGCCGTTGCTCCGAACCATGCGGTGAATGCAGACACTTCCTGCACTTCTATGCTCTTCACCGAACTGTACAGCGAATAGAGCATATCCGCACATATGACCTTTTTCGCAAGACCTTTGACAAATACGGTGAATCCGAGTCCTATCGAGTCAAGTCCCTCGTTCCTGTTGCGGAGCGATTTCTGGAACGACCTGTACCTGACAGGCGGCCCCATTATAAGCCGTGGGAACATCATCATATACAGGCTGAACCTGATTATGTTACGCTCCGCTTTCTGCCGTCTGCGGTAGATATCGAGCAGATAGCCTATAGCCGAGAGCGTCATGAACGATATCCCGACCGGAAAGAACGCTCTGTCAAGTTTCAGTCCGCTCCGCAGCCACGCCATATGCTCCGACCTGTATGTCATCAGCAGGAGGATATCTGCAAATATCATTCCGGAGAGCGGTGCTGCCGCCCAGCTATTTTGCTTCTTCATGCGGAGTTCTTCTATAATGAGTCCCGCTATATAGTTGAGCAGGACGTATATCATCACGAACCAGAGGAATTTCACGCTGAACGATGCACAGAATGCCATGCTCAGAAGCATCATCACTCCGTTGTGTATCTTCTTAGGTGCTGCATGATATATCAGCAGCGATGCCGGAAGAAAAAGGAATATAAAGGGAAGACTGCTATATATCATCACGTCCCTCCTTTATCTCCCTGACCATTCCGGCAAGTCCTGCACTGTCGGTCAT
>CADBQF010000111.1 GCA_902796705.1 Ruminococcus flavefaciens | reverse complement strand
TTACTCAAACATACTCAATGACAGATATGCCTATGAACTAAAGGACAAATGCCCGCAGAAAATGGTGAACAAAGCTGTTTCCGGCTCCGAATCGGCCGATCTTCTCGAAACTCTCAGGAGCGGAAGCCTGACTCCGCAGCTCCACGAAGCCGATGCTGTCGTTATCTCTATCGGCGGAAATGATATGCTGCATATCCTGCTCGGATTATTTGCCGATCTCGGCATCTCTCCGGAAACACACAGTTTCAACTACGATGACTTTCATCTTTTTCAGGCGGTAAATGATCTGTACACCATGAGCGATTCTATCGATACTGCTCTTGAACAGTACGCTGTGAATCTTGTTGACATAGCCGACTACATAAGCAGCGTATCGGACGGAAAGATCTATATACAGACTTTATATGATCCTTTCGAGGGATTCTTCTTCGACCAGCTCGCTGCACTTTCCGCTGAAAAGATCGGGAAACTCAACAGCATCATAAGAGACCATGCTGCCGGGAACTATGAAGTGATCGAACTTGCTCCGCTTTTTCAGGGAAAAGCCGAAATGCTTACCAATATCTCGCAATACGATATCCACCCGAATGCCGACGGCCATGCAGTCATTGCCGATGCGGTCGATGATGCTTTCAGAGATACAGGTTTTTCATATAATTCTGTGGAAAACGGCAGAAAGATCCTCACCCCTGCCGGATATGCGGCGATCGGAGCTTGTATAGCTGCTCTTGTACTTTGCATCGTTTTGTCACTGATAGTGCTTACCTCAAAAAAACATAAAACTTCTAATGGAGAATAAAATGTACAAAATACTTATCGTCGATGATGACACAGCAATAAATGATCTTCTTTATGAAGTCCTGACTGACGAGGGATACAGCGTTACAAGAGCTTTTTCCGGCTCGGAGGCACTTCTTTCGCTCGCTTCATCAAAGCCTGATCTTATCCTGCTCGATCTGATGCTTCCGGGTATCGCCGGAGAACAGCTCATTCCGCAGATAAAGGATATCCCCGTGATCGCTGTCAGTGCAAAGGCTGATACTTCCAATAAGGTAGATGTGCTTCTTTCAGGGGCGTGCGACTATATCACAAAACCTTTCGATATACAGGAACTTCTCGCAAGAGTACAGGTGCAGCTCAGAAGAAATTCCCTGCCTGTAAATGACAGTATCCTCATCTATAAGGAAATATCTCTGCACACTGATACTCATACCGTGACCGCCGGAGATGAAGAGGTAAAACTCACAAGAACTGAATTTGCCATTCTTAAACTCCTCATGCAGAATCCCGGAAAAGTCTGCTCAAAACTCGGTATCCTCGACCGGATAAGTTTCGATACGCCCGACTGCACTGAGGATTCGCTCAAAATACATATCCACAATCTACGCAGAAAACTGAAAAAAGCCGCCGGCTGTGACTATATCTCCTCCGTATGGGGGATAGGCTTCATGCTCGGTGAAGAATAAAGCAGATACCATACGACTTCTTCCTGCACATCTGTATAGAAGAAGACGTATGGTATCTGCTTTTTATTCTTCATTCAAAAGTCATACTATCGTATCAAGAAGCTCCGGAAGATCGCTGAACTTTTCAAGCTCAGGGACTTCCTGTTCTATCGTGCCGAATCCGTATGCGGCGTGTATAAACCCGCAGCCTGCCTGTACAGCGGCATCATGATCGCCCTGTATATCTCCGATATAGTAAGCTTTTTCAAGTCCGTTCCTTCCGGCAAGAAGTGCTATATTTTCACCTTTCGGTCTGAGATTGTTTCCGTAGCATTCTATGTCGTCAAAATATTTCCCGAAGCCGTAGTATTCGAGGAAAGCTTCAATATATCCGCTCTGACAGTTGCTCACTATATAGAGCGGATATTTTTCCCTGAGCCTGATGAAAGTCTCTTCCAGTTCAGGATAGAGGACTCCGCCGTGTATGCGGAGGAATTCATTCTCATGGCCGCAGCATTTTTCAAGGAGTTCCATTCGCTCTTCCTTGCCGAGGTCAGCAAAGATTATATCAGCTATCCTGTCCATAGTCAGTCCCATTATGCTCATGATATCCTGCTGTGTTATCTCCGGGCGTTCATAGCCGAGTTCTTTCACTTTCTCATTCCACGAAGCCGCAACATTTGCCGATGAATCCCAGAGCGTTCCGTCCATATCGAATATAAGTCCTGTTTTCATATTTTTTCCACCATCCTGTTATATATCTCTCCGAGCTGTACTCTGTCATAAGGCGTATCATCGAGTATCGTGATGCGGCCTTTTCTTACAGTGCGTGCCTTCTTCCACATATCTGCGAACATATCCTCTGTGATGCCGTAAGAGGAGGGATCGGTATTGAGTCCGTATGTGCGGAAGAAATCTATCATTCCCTTAGGATCCTGCCCCTGAAAGATGCAGGCAGGGATACTTCCTATAGCTACTGCCATTCCGTGGGATATCTTTATATCGGGATAGTATTCCTCGATAGCATGGGCAAAAAGATGCTCGCTTCCGCTGCACGGACGTGACGAGCCGGCGATCTCCATAGCAAGTCCGCCCATTACCAACGCCCTTGAAAGTATCCTTATGAACACACGGCTCTTCATGTTTTTTTCATCGCAGTGATATACTGAATCATAGCTCATTCTGCTGAGTGCGTATGCAAAGTCGTCTATCCTTGCGGACGATCTTTTAGCAGAGAGCTTCCAGTCAAAAAGTGCTGTATGCTTTGCGATCGTATCGCCTATACCGGAAAGCGTCTGTCCCTCCGGAGCATTTATTATCATGTTCGTATCGACGATGATAGCTGTCGGTATCTTGCATGAAAGCGTCATGCGTGCCTTGCCGTAAGTTTCAAGCACCGAGAACGGCGATGCGAGCGAATCATTGCTGAGCGAAGTCGGCATACATATATATACCGCCTTGCTTATATGTGCGGCGTATTTAGCAGTATCAAGAACTCTTCCGCCGCCTATGCCTATGATTATCTTTATCTCCTCAGTGCATACCTTCTTGGCGATAGTGACTGCCTCGTCGAAACTTGCACTTTTCATGGCATAGATCTCGGCATCACCGAAATCATGACTTATATCGTCTATCTTTTCCTTGTAGATGCCTATCAGGAATTCCTCGGAGATCACGATAGCTTTCTGACCGATGATCTCCGGTATATATCTGCTGATTATCTCGTCAGAATGAAAAAAAGCGTCCTCCTCGACTGCAAGGCATATCGGAAGGTCGAATCTTGTATGCTGATCCATTATCACACCTCATTTTCTTGTTATCAGATATCATAACTGTTGTCAATACTGATTATACCACATATGATCCTTTGCGTCAACTACAAAACAAACTCTCGCCGGAAACAAAAATACGCCCTCCATTCTTCATAATGGAGAGCGTACAGGGAGCGTTTTATTTGAGTGTGAAAGTCTCGTTTCCGGCGGTGAAAGTTATGCTCTCAGCGGAATCATAATTAACAGCCGGGAAAGTGAGCCATGTGCTGCATCTGCCGTCGTCCGCATTACAGCCGGCATAGCCTTTCTCCTTGACGGTATATTCCGTTCCGTCAACGGTGAGTACGAACGAATCTGCAAATCTGTGCCAGTCGTCGTCGAATTTGTATTCAGCTTCATAGAAATCAGTCTCGCCGCCGGCAAGTTCTGTTCCGAGGAAGTCAAATGTGAACTGGAACATAGAATCATAAGAGCCGTACTCCGCATAGCAGAGATCATAGTCAACGTTTCCGCTGTGAAGAGTGATACCGGAATAGCACTCTGCAAAAGTATCTTTCAGTGCTTCCTCCGGAACGTGTATGCGGTATTCCATATCCACATCATAGGTAAATTTCTGGTTCACTGTATCACTGTCAAAACTTATCTTTCTGACAGCTACAACGGCATCTGCACCGTTTATCATAAAGGCAGAAGGTCCGTCCATGCAGATATGATATACATTGCTCGTGTCGGGATCTTTTTCACCGTATGCTTCCCACATAGAATAATTATCAAGCTCGTTGGCATATCTGTATTCATCGAGGATATATGCTGAGAGCATGAGACGGTCATTTTCTGCTGCAAGTTTTTCGTCATTGACTGTCACATCGAAGATGAGTTTCGGAGATGACTTATCGCCTGTGACAGAATCGAGATCAACCGTAAAGATGCTGTCCGAAAGCACCTCATCTATCTCACAGTAATGTCCCTGATCTATTATATCAGCCGTGACCTCGTCCTTGCCGAAGAATTTGCGGAAGCTGCCGCTGAGAGGGCCGTATCCCATAGCTGATACTGCTGTAACTGATAATACCGAGCAGGCTGCTGCTGCTCCGATGATCCTTGCGATCATGTTTCTTTTTCCCTTGTTATTCATAGTGATATTCCTTTCCGTATCAGAAGATGCCTTAGCTTTTTCAAGCATTTCGGCAGCCGTTAATGTAAAGTTTTTATCACATACGTTGTCCATAGCTTTTTTATAGCGGTCATATTTCACAGCCAATCTTCCTTTCTCAGTGCTTTTTTGAGTTTCTCCCGGCCTCTTCTCAGTCTTGTTTTGACAGTAGACTCAGAGATGCCGAGTATATCAGATATCTCACTGACGCTGTACTCCTCATAGTAAAAGAGGTGTATCGGTATCCTGTATTTTTCGGGCAGCTTCATCACTTCAGCGATTATCTCATCAAGCTCGTGTTCTTCTCCGGAAGGCAAGTCTTCAGGTATCGGAGAATCAGAAACGTGCCTGCGTTTCCGGAAATGATCGTTGCAGCCGTTTACAGCGACTCTTATCAGCCATGCTTTCATATGGTCGTCGGAATCAAATCCGCCTTCGTATGTGTATAGTTTTATAAAGGTGTCCTGTGAAAGTTCCGAAGCATCATCGGCATTCCGCACATAGCTGAATATCACGGAATATACAGTGTTTCTGAACTTTTCATAAGCACACAGGAATTTTTCATCTGTCATATCAATGTTTCTTCCTTTATTGAAACGTTTCAAGAGTTCTTTCAGGACCCTTTCACTGATAATACGCCCGGACACGGAAAAAGGTTTCACTTTTCTGAAAAAAATTTTCAGATACGAAAAAGAAAAGCGGCATAGTGCCGCAATTGAATATCACATATCAGCGATGAAACGCAGAAGACCTTTGCAGCCCTCTTCTATATCTTCATAAGCTTTCCCGAAATCACGGCTGTACCACGGATCGGATACATCATCTCCCCTGCCCGCAAAGCTCATCAGCTTATATATCTTCCCGTCCCTGTCGCTTCCGAAAATACGCATCATGTTCCTGATATTTGAAGTATCCATACCAATGAAAAGATCGTATTTATCATAGTCAGACTTTCTGAGCTGTACCGCTGTCTTTCCGGCACAGCCAATGCCGTGCTTTGCAAGCTCTGAACGTGCAGGCGGATATACCGGCTCTCCTATCTCCTCGGTGCTTACCGCACTTGACGATATACAGATATCGTCCCCTGCTCCGGAATCGGCTGCAAGTTTTTTCATTATAAATTCCGCCATTGGTGAACGGCAGATATTGCCGTGGCAAACAAACATAACCTTTATCATAGCCTGAAACCTCCGTGATTTGCCGTGTTTTGCCGCGATTTGCCTTTGTATACTTTGACGAACGGGT
>CADBQF010000110.1 GCA_902796705.1 Ruminococcus flavefaciens | reverse complement strand
TGAGCTGCGAGCCAGAGAGTTTCCTTCGAGCCTGCATAGAATCCGTTCGGTGTCGTTACGTCAAGTGCAAGACCTGACTGATGCTCTGAATATCCCGGACGGGCTGCGAGCTGGTCGGCTTTTTCTTTTCCGTAGTAGGAAACATAGCTGTTGTAGATGCTCTCCTGCTCCGCATACGAACGATATCCCGAACCGAGCGTGAATGACATACCTTCATTCTGAGCTGCTGTTGCGAGCTTGCTGAACTGCGAGATAACTTCCGATGAGAGAACGCCCGGATCATATGAAGCCGGAAGTGCGTAGCTCTTGTTCACGATGAGCATATTATCGATATATGTAACTCCGTTCACTAACTGATAGCTCCCGGAAGAGGCATTTGCCGGATAATTTCCGTTTGCGTCCGTAACGATGACCTTTATCGTTGCCTTTACAGACTGATTGTTGAGGCTCGTTACAGTTACGTAGCACACGCCCGGTTTCAGGGCGAATACGTATCCCTCGTTATCGACTACAGCGACGCTCTCGTCGGTGCAGCTCCATATCTCCTGCTTGTATCTTGAAGTCGTCGGATACATAGTCACGTAAGAGATATCTCCGCCATTGACGGGGATAACGAGTTCCGTCTTGCTGAGCGAGATAGCAGTTATCTTGTCGGGATCTATGACATTTACCTTTATCTGAGCCGAAACAGCAGGATTTGCCTTGCTCTTTACAGTCACGATGCACGAACCGACGCTTCTGCCGATAACATAGCCTTCCCAGTCAACTGTAGCAACGCTCGTATCAGAGCTTGTCCATATCTCGGATTTGTCAGGTGCGTTTGCCGGGAGCATCGTAACGTATGAGATATCTCCTGAACCTACAGGGATAGTCATTTCATATTTTGAAAGAGTTATCGAACTCACAACAGGCGGTGCAGTCGAAGATGTCGTTGTCGTCGCCGTTGATGTGGAAGCCGTTGTCGTTGAAGAAGTTGACGATGCTATGAAAGGCATTATCTCTGAAGCTGTCGTTGTTGTCGATACAGGAAATATCTGCTGTGAAGAAGTCGCTGTCGTGACAACAGGTATATTCTCGTAGACAGTCACCTTTATATCAGCCTTGACAGAGGGGCTTACCTTGCTGAGTACAGTGATGATGCACTCTCCGGCACTCTTGGCGTATACATAGCCCTCGCTGTCAACTACAGCAACGGACGTATCAGATGAACGCCATATCTCTGATTTATCGGCTGATTCAGGGAGCATCACAACGGATATAGTCTCGCCTGTGCCTTTTTTGAGAGTAAGTTCCTTCTTGTCGGGGTATATAGCGGAAACTTTTTTGTCTCCTGCTACAGTGACATTTATCGAAGCCGAAACAGACGGCTGATCGGCACTCTTTACAGTGATAACGCACGTACCCTCTCCGATCGCATAGACAACACCGTCAGAATCGACGATAGCTACAGATTTATCCGAGCTTGTCCATATCTCTGACTGATCCTGTGCTGTTGCCGGTATCATAGTAACATAGGCGAAATCGGTCTGACCTGCAACGAGAGACATCTCATATTTAGAGAGCTTTATAGCAGATACCTTTGAAGGATCAGCCGTTGAAGTCGCTGTAGTTGTTGTCGTCGAAGTCGTTGTCGTGGTAGTGGTAGTAGTCGTGGTAGTTACCGGCTTCTTTGTGGTAGTTGTCGTGGTCTTAGGTGCGGCAGTCGTTGTTGTAGTTGCCGGCTTTTTGGTGGTAGTTGTCGTAGTCTTAGGTGCGGCAGTCGTTGTTGTGGTCGTTGCTGCCTGCTTTTTTGTGGTAGAAGTCGTGGTCTTGGGTGCGGCAGTCGTTGTTGTGGTAGTCGTTGACGGCTTTTTGGTGGAAGTTGTTGAAGTCGTTGTTTTCGGCTCGTCGTCTTCCGGCATACCGGCTGCATACCAGTCGTCAAATCCGAGTTTTCCGCCGTTTGCCGAATATGCGTATGAAGCAAGTACCACCGAAGCATCTGATGCGTCGATGTTCTTGTCTCCGTTTACATCTGAAACGGCTTTCTGTGCGGCTGTGAACGTTTCTTCCCCGCCGTTCACGATAGCTGAATATTCTGCGAGAATGAGCGAAGCATCGGCGGCATCTACAGTAGAATCAGCGTTGACATCACCTGTCTGTGATCTCTTTTCAGCCGAAAGGATATCCGGGCCGGCTGGTAGGATAAGCTCCGTTTCACTCTGGATCGTTCCGGCTTCTTCTGCCTGTACCGAACGGAGGGTGATATCCGATGCAGGGAAAGTTCCGGCGAACAGTGCTGCCGACAGAACAGCGGCGAGCAGTCTTTCTTTTTTCATAAATTCTCCTTCTGTGGTGTAGGTTCCGGAACTTGCTCATCACGGAGAAAGTCCCGTATACTGTCTATTGAATATATTGCTAACTGCATTATATCACACTTGAAACTTTAATGGAAGAGATAGGCGGCAATTTTATCATTTTCCATAACTTTTTTGATACACCACGCTGATTATTATGCAAATATTGATATATTTAATCATATAGCAATAAAGTTCATAACTGTGCAATTCTGATAGACTGTGTATCATTTGAGCTATCCGGTCTGTGCTTTATATACATAAATATCGCACCCCCGGCTTGTTGACTTTAAACGCCTCAGATGATATAATATAAATATCATATGTATTTGATATAGCTGACAACATGATTGGTGTGGTATAAATATGGGCGAACATTTAAGAGTTTCAATTGACGGATATAATCCCACCGGCGATGTGATCGTCATGGCTTTGTGCATGATACTGCTCCTGCTGATGTGGCAGGGACACAAGCGGAAAAAGAATTTCACCATTGCGATACTCATTCTGATAGGTTCTTTTGTGGCTGCGGTAGCAAATGTATGTTTCCAGATGTCTTTATATTCTGATAATATCAATATTACTCCGGTCTATGCCTTCAGGACGATAAACGGCATATTACAGGCACTTGTGACGATGATGTATATACAATATCTCCATGAGCCCCTGTGGATAGGCGACCGGACAAAGAAAAAACTGGCAGTTGTCTCTCTGACAGCTCTTGCGGCGGCGATAGCCGGAGATACATTCGGTACGATCTATCACTACGGTTTCTTTGTCTGCGACAAAAATGAGATACACAGCGGACTGAATGCGTTCGTCATATTGTATGCGATACTGTACGTGAGCATATTCTACATGATAATCAAATACCGGAGCAGGCTTATTCGGCAGATATTCTTCGGGCTGCTCGGAGTGCAGACTGTCTCTGTGATCGTCCTTCTGATACAGGGCATACACGGCCATACAGCCTATACGTCGGTGGCACTTTTCTTCCCGGTGCTGGGAATGATATTCCTCTTCCACTCGAACCCGTTCGATGTGGAGACAGGTTCGGTAAACGGCACATACCTCGAAGAAGGCATCGACCAGTGCATCGAGAAAAAGCAGGAAATGCTCATCATGTGCTGCAAGATGATGGACTTCTCCCGTGCCATGAAGAATTCCAGCGATCTCAGGCTCGAATTCTACACATTCTTCCGCCAGAATATCCGCAAGGGAATACTCTACCATTTCGATGACGAGCGGTTCGTCTTCACGGTCATCAAGAGAAAAGGCACGGATTATTCAAAGGTGATAAGGAATATGCTCGACGATTTCGATGTAAGTTATCAGAGATACCGCATCGACTACAAAATAGTCACCGTCGAGACTATCCCGGAATTCACAAAAGGCTCGGAGTACATCTCCCTCATAAAGTACATAGAGGACAGTATCCCCTATAATACCGTCCATAAAGTAACTCCGGACGACGTGAAGAAATTCTACAGCGATAATTATATGATCTCACAGCTTGAAGACATAGTCCTCCGCAAAGATCTCAACGACAGCCGTGTACTTGTATACTGCCAGCCTGTATACAGCATCGAAGGCAGCCGGTACGATACGGCAGAAGCTCTCATGAGGCTTCAGCTCGACAAAACGGGGATAGTTTTCCCCGATCGGTTCATACCGCTTGCGGAACAGGGGAATTTCATCTATATGCTCAGCAAGATAATACTCAACAAGACCTGCCGCCTGATAAAGCAGCTCTCAGAACAGAACTACAAGATCACAAGGATATCGGTCAATTTCTCGACGCTCGACCTGAGAAATCCGCACTTCTGCGATGATGTCTGCCAGATAATCGAAGCTAACGGGATCCCGTACAGCAAAGTAGCCGTTGAGATAACCGAGAGCCGGAGCGAATCGGACTTCAACCTCCTGAAAGACAAGGTGCAGCAGCTCCAGAAACTCGGCATAAAGTTCTATCTTGATGACTTCGGCACAGGCTATTCAAATTTCGAGAGGATCATGGAGATACCGTTCAATATCATCAAATTCGACCGCTCGATGCTCATAGAATCGGTAAGGAACAGCAACTCGCACTATATGGTGCGGACATTCTCCGGAATGTTCAGCGAGCTGAACTACGCCGTGCTTTTCGAGGGCGTTGAGAACGATCATGATGAAATGTGGTGCAGGGATATGAACGCACGCTATTTGCAGGGATACAAATATTCAAAGCCTATCCCGGCTGAAAAGCTCACGGATTTCCTCGAAAAAGAAAATACATAAAAAACAACAATGACCGGATCTCTCCGGTCATTGCTGCTTATAGGGTGGTTTATATGAAATTAGAAGATGTCATGTATAAATTAGCTGTCAGATAATTGAAGTTTCTTCTGCTGACTGCTGCTGTGTACTTTTTCCGCCGGGCTGCACAGTCGCACCGCTCTCGCTGTCGGGAGGAGCCATTTCTCCGCCGAAGCCGCCTCTCATACCGCCGCCGTGACCTCCGAAGCCGCCGCCCATCATAGACTGCGTTCCGATGAAAGAGGTAACATTTTCAGCAGTAAAGCTGCCTGCTTCCGTGCCGTCATTCTTGTAGCCGCCTGCTGCGTAATATCCGAAGCTGTCGGCTTTTGCAGAAGAAGAACCGCCTGTGTATATCTTATATGTACTGCCTGTTTTTATTTCAGGCGAGCTTATGATTATATTATTGAAAGTCTTTGAAGGAGCGAAGCTGAATATCTCTTTTCCGCTCTCGTCTGTAAGAGTTATGAGAGTTCCGCCCTCAAAAGTCTCTGTGAATGTTGCAGATACGGAATTCTGCGTAGAACCGCTGCCCGGATATTCTGCCATTCCCGACATACCGGCTGCGATGAGCAGACCGCCTGTCACGGTTATGCTTCCGTTTGAATCCAACGCACCGTTTCCGCTGTTTGTCGGGCCGTTCACGATAACAGTTCCGCCTGATACGGAGATATCACCGTTTGAGTCGAGTCCGTCGCCGCCGGCATCAACATAGACCGTACCGCCGGATATATCGAGCAGAGCATCTGAATATGTACCCATGCCGCCCTGTGCTGTTCCGTCGCTCGCATTGAAGCCGTCATCGGAAGCTTTCAGGGTGATCGTTCCGCCTTTGATATTTATGGAAGCAGCCTCTATGCCCTCGTATGACTTGACTATGTCTATACTGCCGTCGCTGACATTTACCGCAGAATCAGCGTGTATGCCGTCATCTCCTGCTGTAAGGGATAACTCTCCGCCTGATATGGTAAGATCTGCATTTGAATGGAGAGCGTCGTCGGCTGAATCGACTGTTATATTTCCGCCGCATATCTCAAGGGAAGCACCGGCTTTTATGCCTTTGGTGCTTACTTCCGTGTCAAAAGATGCGGAAGATGCGAGAGGTATCATGCCTGTAGCTTCTGCCGAAGGCTGTTCCACGGCAGGCTGTTCAGCGTTCTGTCCGCCTTTTCTGCCGAAAGGCATCTCACCGCTCTGAGCAGAGCCGGGAACTTCCGTACCGAAGTTCTCTCTGCCGTATCCGCCGTGCATACCGCCGCCGAATGGCATCTCGCCCTCTTCACCGAAGCTGAAATCCTCCGTACCGAAGTCTTCTCTGCTGAATCCGCCGTGCATACCGCCGCC
>CADBQF010000109.1 GCA_902796705.1 Ruminococcus flavefaciens | reverse complement strand
TTGAAGCCCTCAAAGCTGCCGGAAGACGTGACCTCATCGGCCCGTCACCGAAATGTCTCGTTGACTACGACAAGTCCGCAAGGAACGTTCCACGTCACGATAAAAATGACTCACGCAGGCAGAAACATGACAGCCGCCCGGCATCAAAGCATCAGCAGAAGAACGGTGCTTCAAATAAAAATCAGAAAGGAAAACGCAGACCTTGACAACTGATACTATTATAATCGGCGGAGGTGCTGCCGGCTGCTTCGCTGCTGTCGCTGCGGCACGGTACGGAAAAAGCGTCATCGTCTTCGAGCCTAACGAAAAGCTCGGCAGAAAGCTCCGCATAACCGGAAAAGGCAGATGCAACGTAACGAACAACTGCTCCGTCAATGAGCTTATGGAAAATATCCCGGTGAATCCGAGATTCCTTTACAGTTCTTTCGCATCGCTCGACTCTGCCGGAACTATGGAGTTTTTTGAAGGGCTCGGCGTTCCGCTGAAAACGGAGAGAGGCAACAGAGTCTTCCCCGTGAGCGACAATGCGAACGATATTGCAGACGCTCTCGCTGCCGAGATGAAGCGGCTCGGAGTGAAAGTCATACATAAGCGTGTCACGAAGATACTGGCTGAGGACGGCGTATGCAGGGGAGTCCGGGCAGGAGGGGAGGAATACCTTTCCGGCTCGGTGCTTATCGCCTGCGGAGGAAAGTCATACCCGGCAACAGGCTCGACAGGCGACGGATACAGGCTCGCAGAAGCTCTCGGCCATACGGTCACGGAGCTGAAACCCTCGCTTGTTCCGCTGACTTCTCCGGATAAATACTGTGCGGAACTCATGGGACTGTCACTGAGGAACGTCACGCTGAAACTTTACGACAGAGACAAGCTGATATGGTCGGAGCTGGGAGAGATGCTCTTCACGCACTTCGGAATGTCAGGGCCGCTCGTGCTTAGTGCAAGCTCGCATATACGTGATATGCAGCCGGACAGGTACAGAGTCCTCATCGACCTGAAACCGGCACTCACACCGGAGCAGCTCGATGCAAGGATACAGCGTGATTTTGCGGAGAATCTCAACCGTGACTTCATCAACGGCATACGAAAGCTCCTGCCGGCGAAGCTCATACCGGTGGCGGTGAAGCTTTCGGGGATATCGCCGGAGCTTAAAGTGAACAGCGTCACAAAGGAGCAGAGAAGGAGCTTCGGGGAGCTTATCAAGGCTTTCCCAGTGAGAATATCGGGATTCCGTCCGATAGACGAAGCGATAATCACAAGCGGCGGCATCAGCATCAAGGAGATATCGCCAAAGACAATGGAGTCAAAGCTCGTGAGCGGACTATTCTTTGCCGGAGAGGTCATAGACGTGGACGCTTACACAGGCGGATTCAATTTGCAGATAGCCTTTGCGACGGCAAATACTGCTGCGATGTATCTGTAAAAATATTAAGGAGAGAAAACTATGAAGAACATAAATATTGCAATCGACGGCCCTGCCGGAGCAGGAAAAAGCACTATCGCCAAAATGGTATCGGCAAAACTCGGTTTCATCTATGTGGATACGGGTGCATTGTACAGAGCCGCTGCTCTTTTCATCACTGAGAACAACGTTGCCGACGAGGATATAGAAAAGGCTCTTGCCGGTGCTGACATATCGCTCGGATTCGTGGACGGCGTTCAGAAAGTCTTCATCGGAGACAGGGACGTTTCGGGACTTATCCGCACACCGGAGATCTCAATGGCAGCTTCGAGAACTTCTGCTATCCCGGCTGTAAGAGCTTATCTCTTCGACACACAGCAGAAGATCGCCGCTGAAAACAACGTCATCATGGACGGCAGGGATATCGGCACGGTCGTTCTCCCGAATGCCGATGTCAAGATATTCCTCACAGCTTCCGCTGAGGAGAGAGCTAACCGCCGCTTCAAGGAGCTTTCAGAGAAGCCGGACTGCCCTTGCTATGAGGAAGTCCTCAGCGACATCATCGAGCGTGACAAGAACGATATGGAGCGTCCCGTTTCACCGCTCCGCCGTGCAGAAGATGCCGTTCTCGTCGATTCAACAACGCTTACGCTTGAAGAGTCCGCTGATGCGATAATCAGCATCATCAGAGAAAAGACAGACGTTCAGTAAAGGAGCATATCATGTATGCAGTTATAAAATTTCTTGTAAGGCTGGCATTCCGCATAGCATTCAATCTGCACTATGAGGGAAAGAAGAATATCCCGAAAGGCGAGAGCGTCATATTCACTGCGAATCACAGGACAAATGCCGATCCGCCGCTCGTCGGAGTCGGTGCGAGAGGCACTCATACATTCATGGCAAAGGAGGAGCTTTTCGAGAAGAAGCTCTTTGCGTGGCTGATACGTTCTCTCGGTGCTTTCCCTGTTTCAAGGGGAAAGGGCGATACTGCCGTTATCGATAAGTCTGTAGAGAATCTCAACAGCGGAAAGAACCTCATGATCTTCCCGGAAGGCACACGCTCAAAGGACGGAAAAGTCCACCGTGGCCACACAGGAGCGGCTCTCATATCCGCACTCTCCGGAAAACGCATCGTTCCCGTCGGCATAGTCTTCGGTGAGAAGCTGAAATTCCGCACAAGAGTTACCGTAAAGTACGGCGAGCCTATCGATCCTAAGGAATACGTCGATTCACAGGAAGAACCCGACCGCCGCCAGCTCGTCAAGCTCAAAAACCGCTATATGGACGATATAAAGCGTCTTGTCGAGGGTGAGCCTGATACAGCCGCAGATGCTCCGGCAGAGGAGGAGAAAGCCGATGAGTAAGGTCACAGTCGCAAGATCAGCCGGATTCTGCTTCGGAGTTGACAGAGCCGTGAAGCTCGTTTACAAGGAGCTCGAAAACGGCACGAAAGTCGCCACTCTCGGCCCGATAATCCACAATCAGGACGTTGTGAACGATATGCAGGCAAAAGGTGCGAGGATAATCTCCGATATCGATGAGCTGGAGGACGGCGAGACTGTCGTTATCCGCTCCCACGGAGTCGGAAGGGACGTTTACGACAGGATA